>JBHAES010000264.1:0-3782 GCA_041855725.1 Actinomycetota bacterium | reverse complement strand
CGGTGAGCAGGGCGGCGAGCTCGGCCAGCGGCTGCCGGTCACCGCTCTCGGCGGCGAAGGTGGCCGCGTCGGAGTCGAAGGTGAACCGGGTGGCGAGGGCGGGGCGCCGGGTGGCGACGAGCTGGCGGGCGACCCCCTCCCAGAAGTAGCCGTCGGCCTCGAGGCCGCGGGCGGCGGCGATCCCGTCGACGTCGCCGGCGGGCAGGGAGAGCACGTAGCGGTTGCTCCGGTCGGTGGTCAGGTGCGGCTTCACCCGTCCAGGCTAGGGCCGCGGGAGCGGGCCGCCGACGCCGCAGGCGACGGGCGAGACGATCGGCAGGTCCTGGCCCGGCGGCGTCGTACGGAGGAGTCGGACGGCCGTGGGCGCCCTGCGCGGGGCCGGCGCGGCTGCACTAGGGTTGCGGGGTGAACGACCTGCTGGTGTGGATCGACTGCGAGATGACCGGGCTCGACCTGGAGCACGATGCGCTCGTGGAGGTGGCGGCCCTCGTCACCGACGGCAACCTCGACGTGCTGGGCGAGGGCGTGCAGGTCGTCGTACGACCGCCGCAGTCGGCGCTCGACCACATGAGCGAGTTCGTCACCGAGATGCACCGGGCCTCGGGGCTGCTGCCGCTGCTCGACGACGGGCTCACCCTCGGCGAGGCGGAGGCGCGGGTGCTGGCGTACGTCCGCGAGCACGTGCCCGACGCCGGCAAGGCGCCGCTGGCCGGCAACACCATCGGCACCGACCGGGCGTTCCTCGCCCGGGACATGCCGGCCCTGGAGTCCCACGTGCACTACCGCAACGTCGACGTCTCCAGCGTGAAGGAGCTGGCCCGACGCTGGTTCCCCCGCGCCTACTTCGCCTCCCCGCCGAAGTCGGGCAACCATCGAGCACTCGCCGACATCCGCGAGTCCATCGAGGAGCTGCGCTACTACCGCGAGGCCGTGTTCGTCGCCCCGCCCGGACGCGACCGCGCCGAGCTCGCCGAGATCGCCGCTCGTCACGGCGGCAGCCTCACCGGTGCCCCGCAGCCGGCGCCCGCATCGGCCGGGGCTGCCGCGGTCGACGCCTGACCAGCCCCTCCCGCACGTCGGGCACCGATCAGGTGGCAGCGAGCGGCCGCGTCGGGTAGCATCGGTCTCCGGCCAGGGGCGACCCGGGCCGATGGTGGGTATAGCTCAGCTGGTAGAGCACCTGGTTGTGGTCCAGGATGTCGCGGGTTCGAGTCCCGTTACTCACCCCAGGACGGGTCAGGTGTGAACTCTCGACCCAGGGGCCCACTCCCCCCACCCAACCCCACTGATCGACCACGCGCCCACTCTCACCTGGTCGATCCCCGGCAACCCGCTGGTACCGGGGTCGATCGTGACGGCCGGCACCACCAGCGGTCACGGTGTTGACGAGCAGATCGAGCACGGCAGGCTCGTGACAAGAGGCGACCTGGCCACGGACTCGTGGACGGGGCACGCGCACAGGAGCGCTTACCACCCCGTCCGCGGGACTCGGGCAGGATGGTGACGTGACGAGCGCTGTGCAGCTGATCCGGGCTTCCGACCTGTCCGACGTGGCCGAGTACGCGTATGCGGCCACCGCCCCGAAGGATGCCCGGTTGGTCTTCCTCGCCGGGTCCTGCCCGTTGGCCGACGACGGCTCGACGGTCGCTGTCGGTGACTACGCCGGGCAGGCAGCGGCCTGCATCGAGACCATGACCCGCGCGTTGGCCGCCGCGGGCGCCACCCTCCACGACGTCATCAGCACCCGCGTGCTCGTCGCATCAGCGCGTCAGGCCGACCTGGTCGCCGCGTGGGAGGTCGTGCGAGACGCCTTCGGCGACCACGACGTGCCGAGCACCCTCATGGGCGTCACCGCCCTGGGCTACGACGACCAGCTCGTCGAGATCGAAGCGGTAGCGGCCGTCGTCGACTGACCCGTCCACGGCCAGCGGGAGAGGCGACCCCGGCACCCAGGCGTCACAAGCCGTCGGCCGAGCTCGACGAGCCAGCTGAGCCAGACGACTCCTGCGCCGAGGATCGCCGCGCCGAGAGGGACGGGGTCCGGCTCGTGCTGGCGGTGGTGTGGTCGCCCTGGGCTCGTGGCTGTGTCCCATGCGATGCCCGACATCATCAGCACCAAGCAGGTCAGGTCGGCACGACCGGCACCGGTCGCCCTCGCGGCGGGAGCTAGCGCCGGGGCGGCCACAGGTCGTCGAGGGTCGAGGCGGCGACCAGGTCGGCCAGCGGCAAGGCAGACACCCGGTCGGCGAGGGGGTACGCCCTGGTCCCTGGGTAGACGACGACCACCTGGTCGATGCGCAGGTGGGGGTCGCCGACGGCCGCGCGCACCGACGGGGTGAGGCGGGCGGCGTCGGCCCGCTTGACCTCGAACCCGAGCCGGTGCCCGGCGAGGTCCTCGACGACGAGGTCGAGCTCGGCCCCGTTGCTCGTACGCCAGAACCAGTGGCGGGCGTCAGGTGAGCGCCTGATGATCTCGTCGAGCACGTACGACTCCCAGGACGCGCCGAGGCTGAAGTGCCTCAGCAGCGACTCCCGGGTGGAGACACCCCAGAGCGCATGGAGCAGACCGGTGTCGCGCAGGTAGACCTTCGGGCGGCGGACCAGCCGCTTGCCCTCGTTGGTGTGCCACGGCCGCAGCTGTCGGACGAGCATCGCGTCGGTGAGGCCGTCGAGGTAGCGGCGCACGGTGCTCTCGCTGATGTCGAGGGCTCGGGCCACGGTCGCGGCGTTCCACAGGTTCGCCTGGTGGTGGGCGACGAGCGCGAGCATGCGCTCGATCGTGGCGGTCGGCAGCGTGAGGCCGAGCTCGCGCAGGTCGCGCCCGGCGAGGGTCCGCAGGTAGGCACGCAGCCAGCGGGTCGCATCGGCGTCGCTGTCGGCCAGGGTGGCGCGCGGGTAGCCGCCGCGCAGCCAGACGAGGTCGGTGTCGCCGGCGAGGTCGGCGGCCCCCAGCCCCGGCAGCTCCAGCACCTCGATCCGCCCGGCGAGGGACTCGCTCGCCTGCCGGAGGGCCTCGGGCGACGCGCTGCCCAGCACCAGGAAGCTCGCCGGACGGTCCTCCCGGTCCGCCAGCACCCGGAGCACCGGGAACAGGTCAGGGTGGCGCTGCACCTCGTCGATCACGACGACACCCTGCTGCCGGTCGAGGGCCAGCACCGGCTCCGAGAGCCGGGCGAGGTCGACCGGGTCCTCGAGGTCGAAGTACCCCTCGCTCCCACGCGGGAGGACCGTGCGGGCAAGGGTCGTCTTGCCCACCTGACGAGCACCCACGAGCAGGACGACCGGACTGCGGCGGAGGGCGGCCCGCACCTCCGCCTCGGCCTGGGCACGTACGATCACGCTCGCACGCTACCATGTAATTCCCTCAGTACGAGGAAGAATTGCATGGTCGCACCCGTTGGGCTCGGGTCCGTACGCCTCCCGCCGCCGACGACGCTCCCCTCTCGCCCAGGGTCGGCCCGCCGCCAGGGACTCGGCGACGGGGCCTGCGGCGCGACCCCTCTCACGCACGGCCCCGCGACCCGTGGGCCCGGCCGACGCGTCGACCCGCCCCCGGCAGGCTCGTTCGCCCTCGCGAGGCGAGAGGGACAGAATGGGGGGCATGCCGCTCGACCTCACCCGCTACCAAGAGCGCCGCAGACCATCCCTCCTCTCCAGGCTCCGGCTGAGCGCCGCCGCGCTCGCCGGGTCGCTCGCCGGGGCCGCGTCCCGGCTCGCCGGCCGGGGCAGCGGGGCGTCGATCCGCGGCAAGGTGCTGCTCACCCTCGCCCCTGACGCGCTCT
>JBHAES010000263.1:0-4424 GCA_041855725.1 Actinomycetota bacterium | reverse complement strand
CCGACGACGAACCCGGCCCGGAGGCCGGCGAAGGTGGCGGCACGCGTCCACCGGCCGACCCGCTTGCGCACTGATACCACGCCCGCAGCGTAGCCAGCCCCGCCGCGGGTCCCGGGCGCCGACCGCGGAGGAAGACCGCCCGCGGCGGGTGGCGGCCCGTCCCACCCTCAGGAGGATGCGGCGTCCGGGTGACTGCGACCGGGGTGGCAATCGGGCCGCCCCGGGTGGCGACCGGTGGCCGATGTGCGGTGCCGTCGCCGTTGCCTACCATCGGCAGCCATGAGTTCCAGCCCGCGCACCACGGTGATCCGTCCCCGAACCGCCGTCCTGCTCACCGCCGTGTTCATCCTCGCCAGCGCCGCCTGCGTAGCACTGGTGCTGACCCGCTGGTGGTGGACCGACCGGCCGACGTTCGGCTTCCTGGGCTGGAACCTGTTCCTCGCCTGGCTGCCCTACCTGCTGGCGCTCGCCATCGCCGCCGCCCACGCCCGCGGCGTCCGGTCCGGCTGGCTCGTCGCGCTCGGGGTGCCGTGGTTGGCGTTCCTGCCCAACGCGCCCTACATCCTCACCGACATCGTGCACCTGCGCCCGCGGCCGGGGGCGCCGTTGTGGTTCGACGCGGTGCTCATCGGCAGCTTCGCGGCGGTCGGGCTGCTGCTCGGGCTGCTCTCGGTGGTGCTCGTGCACCGCGTGGTGGCCGCGCGCGCCGGCGTTGGTTGGGGCTGGGCCGTCGCCTCGGCGACGCTGGCGCTGAGCGTCGTCGGGGTCCACCTCGGCCGCGTGCACCGCTTCAACACGTGGGACATCGTGGCCAATCCCGCCCCGCTGCTGCAGGTGGGCGGCATCCGGCTGAGCGACCCCTTCGGGCGGCCCGAGCTGGTGCTCATCGGCGTGGCGGGCACCCTCGCGCTGCTCGCCTCCTACCTCGTGGTGTGGTCCTTCCTGGCGCGTGTCAGGACTCCCGCCGGGTAGCGGACCGCCACGGCGCGGTGTCCCGCGGCTCAGGCGTCGAACGGCAGCGGGTCCGGGTTGAGGTCGGCGTGCGGCTTGGTGCCGGGTCGGCGGGCGCGGTGGTGCCGCCGGCACAGCACCTCGTAGCCCACCTCGCCAACCCCGCCGCTCTCGGTGTCGCCGAGGGCGATCTGGTCGCCCTCGACGACCATCTCCCCGCCCACGATGCGGGCGTTGTGGGTGGCGGGCGCGCCGCACCAGCAGCGCGGGCGGGCGGGCAACATCTCGATGCGGTCCGCCAACTCGACCAACCGCCGCGACCCGGGGAACAGCTCGGTGCGGAAGTCGGCCAGGATGCCGAAGCAGGTGACGTCGATGCCCAGCTCGTCGACGAGGCGCGCCAGGTCGTCGACCTGCGCGGGCGTGTAGAACTGCGCCTCGTCGCAGACGAGGTAGTCGACGCGATGTCCGGCGGTCAGCTCGCCGGTCACGCACGCCCAGAAGTCCAGGTCGGCGGTCACCTCGATCGCGCGGGCGTGGATGCCGATGCGCGAGCTGATCGTCGCCTCCCCGCCGCGGTCCAGGCAGGTGAAGAGCAGCCCGCGGCGTCCGGCGGACGCCTCGGTGTCGTCGACCTGCAGGGCGAGGGTGGACTTGCCGCAGTTCATGGGCCCGGTGAAGTACGTGAGCTGCGCCATGGTCAGTCCACCAGCAGCGGGACGCGCATCTCGGCGTCGGTGAGGGAGCCGTGCATCCCGACGAGGCCGAACTCGTGGGGGTGGGTGCGGGTCATGACCGCCCACTCGTCGCGCATCACGACGAGCACGTCGCCGATGCGCCGCGTCACCCGGGCGTCGGTGGGCCCGAACCACCCGGCGTCGATGGCCTCGTCCCGGGTGACGACCCAGGCCCGCTCGCCCAGGTGATTCGCCCACCGCGCGGCGACGGCCGTCACGTGGGACGCCTCGGCGTAGAGCTGCCGGAAGCGCCCCTCGCCGGCGAACAGGGTGACGTCGGCGAGCAGCCCGGGCACGTCCTCGGCGACGACCCACCGGTCCCGCGGGGAGTCGATCATGCCGTGGTCCCCGGTGACGAGCAGCCGCGTGTCGTCGGGCAGCGAGTCGCGGAGCCGGGCGGCGAGCCGGTCGACGCGGCGCAGCTTGGCGCGCCAGTTGTCGGAGCACCATCCGGTGGAGTGTCCCGCATGGTCGAGGGAGCGCTCGTAGACGTACGTCAGGGTGCGTTCGGCGGACCCGGCGGCGTCCACCGCCCACCCGATGCGAGCCGCGTGATCCTCCTCCTCGGGTACGGGCCAGAATCGCGCCCCGCGCAGCGCGCACTCGGTGAGCCCGCTGCGCTCGAACCGGGCCGGGCTGACGTTGCCGAGCGCGATGCCCGTCCGGGCCAGCCGCTCGAAGCCGGTCAGACGGGGTTGTGCGTCGAGAGCGGACAGCCCGTCGGCCCACACCAACGTGTTGAGGTAGTCACCGGAGACCGGGTTGCGGAAGGCGTAGCCGACGATGCCGTGCTGCCCGGGTGCGAGCCCGGTCCCCAGGCTCGTGATCGACGTCGCGGTGGTGCTGGGCGCCCCGCTGGTCAGGGTGCGCCCCTGCCGCTCGCGGAGCCCGGCCAGGTACGGCGCGTCGGACGCCGCCGCCGTCAGGTTCGCATCCCCCAGGCCGTCGACGAGGAGGATCACCCACCGCCGCGCCTCGCCCAGCCCGAGCGCGTCGGGCCAGCCGGCGACGCCGAGTGACGTGGCGAGCCCGCCGAAGACCTCCGCCAGGGTCGAGACCCCGTAGTCGGGTACGAGTGGTCGGTCGGACACCTCAGGCACACACCTGCTGCAGCAGCGACCCGAACGCCACGAGCCGCGCCAGGGCGTCCTCGCCGTCCGCGGCGGCGCTCATGCGCACCATCAGGTCGTCGGCCAGATCCTGGGCCGTGTAGCCGTGGTCGGCGTCACACGACGGGTCGCCGCACGTGGCCGGCTCGGACTCGACGCGCCGCGCCGCCCCCCAGTTGACGACGAGCCACGCCTCGGCCAGCGGCGAACGGCCCCGCTTGAAGGTCTCGGGCAGGGCGGCGACCTGGGTGAGGCCCACCGACACGATCCGGCGCAGCGGGACGCTCTCGACGGTCGTGATGGCCTGGGTCACCCCCGGGGAGTCGCCGTCGTCGGTGTGGGACACGAGGAAGCGCGTGGGCGTGAGCACCAGGACGGTGACGTGGCGGTGCAGTTCGCTGGCGGTGAACGTGGCCTCGTGGTGGAGCAGCGACGCCGTCACCTCCTCGTCGCCCAGCGCCTGCCCGAGCGTCGCCTCGACGAACTCGGGGAAGAACCCCGACGCCACGATGGCATCGATCAGGTCGGCCGGGAGTCGTCGCGTGGTCACCTGCGCATTGTGTCATCACCGGTGGTGCCCAAGCGAACCGCACCGGCGGCGTCCATTAGGTTGTCCTGCATGAGCAACCGGCCGTTCTTCGGCGCCCGGCTCGAGATGTTCGTCGACCGGCGCCTCGAGGCATTGCTGCGCTCCCTGGGATGGCGCGAGCGGGTCATCCCGTACACCGGGTACGGCGCCGAGGGATTCGCCCGCGTGCTCGGCCGCGTCGTGCTCAGCCCCACCTTCGCCGGAACCCAGCTCGGCAAGGCCGCCGAGGAGTTCCTCCACCGGCGCGGGTGGCGCAACTTCTTCACCACGGCATGCGTGCACACCCGCTACACGATCAGGTTCGGCGGTGTCGAGGTGCGCGGGCACACCGACCGCGGCGGCTACATCGACCACCGGGTGAGCGACCACGGCCTGCCGGGCGGCTGGGCGAGTGCGCAGGTCATCACCGATCAGGGCGCCGAGGCGGAGGTCCCGGTGCTCGTCGTCCCGCCGGACGTCACCGTGGGCATCGTGAGCGACGTGGACGACACCGTGCTGTCGACCATGCTCCCCCGCCCGTTCGTCGCCGCCTGGAACAGCCTCATCCGCACCGAGGCGGCCCGCCAGGCCATCCCCGGCATGGCGGTGTTCTATGACGCCGTCGAGGCGGCCCATCCGGGCGCACCGGTGGTGTACGTCTCCACGGGGGCGTGGAACACACACGGTTTCCTCACCCGCTTCCTGCGCCGCCACCGCTACCCCGAGGGACCGCTGCTGCT
The DNA here is from genome assembly GCA_041855725.1 of Actinomycetota bacterium. GTDB lineage: Bacteria > Actinomycetota > Actinomycetes > Propionibacteriales > Propionibacteriaceae > JBHAES01. Next base: position 319 of record JBHAES010000263.1, on the reverse strand, counting down.
CACCGACTGGGGGCCCACCAACACCGGCTGGTTCCGTTCAGGGCAGGAGCACAAGCGGCGCACCCTGCTCCAGTTGTCGATCGACCTGCCCGGCATCCGGTGGCTGCTCGTCGGCGACGACGGCCAGCACGACCCCGAGGTGTACCGCGACTTCGCCGCCGCCAACCCCGACCGCGTACTGGGCATCGCGATCCGGCAGCTCTCCCCCGCCGAGCACTACCTCGCCCACGGCAGCACCGAGCCCCTTCCCAAGGGCGAGCCGGCCGCGCCGTCCGTGTCCGTCATGCACGCCCCGGACGGACGCGGCCTCCTCCAGATG
>JBHAES010000262.1:0-2694 GCA_041855725.1 Actinomycetota bacterium | reverse complement strand
CCTGCCGGCGCTCGAGGCCAGGATCGACGAGGCGCTGCGCACGCGGATGATCGTGCCGGTGCTGGGCACCGGGAGCGTGCTCGGCCTCCTCGCGCTGGCGCTGGGGGTGGCGGCCACCGTCACCCGGCGGGGCCGCGGTCGCGGCATCGCGGCGGCGGTCGTGGCGGTGCTGCTGCCAGGGCTGTCGTTCCTGGGCTACCTCGTCGGCATGCTCGGCACCGGGGTGCGCTGAGCCGCACGGCCCCCTCTAAGGTGAGCGTGTGACCGACGACACCTTGGCCCGCGACATCGACGCCGTCTGCCGCCTGCGCGGCGAGTTCACCCTGCGCTCGGGGCAGGTCTCGCACGAGTACTTCGACAAGTACCTGTTCGAGGCGCAGCCCGCCCTGCTCGACCGGGTCGCGGCCCGCATGGTGGAGCTCCTGCCCGAGGGCACCGAGCTGCTCGGTGGGCTGGAGCTCGGCGGGGTGCCGATCGCCACCGTGGTGTCGGCCAGGACCGGGCTGCCGGTGCTGTTCGTACGCAAGCAGGCGAAGACCTACGGCACCTGCAAGCTCGCCGAGGGGCCGGACGTGGCCGGCCGGCGGGTCACGCTCGTCGAGGACGTGATCACCACCGGCGGCGCGGTGCGCGACGCCACCGCGGCGCTGCGGGCGGCGGGCGCGCTCGTCGACACGGTCGTGTGCGCCATCGACCGCAGCCCGGCCGGCGTCGACCCCCTGGCCGACGTCGGCCTCCAGGTGCGGGCCGTGCTCACCAAGGCCGAGCTCGATGCCGCGCGCCCCTGAGCCGTCGGCACCCTTGGTTAGGCTGGCCCCCAGCGGGCGCGTGGCCCGTCGTACGGAGGCGAGATGGAAGTCATCGGCATCATCTTCATCGTCCTGCTGCTCGTCGCGGTCGGGCTCGGGGTCTACGCGGTCAGCGGCTACAACTCGCTGGTGCGCATGCGCAACCAGGTCGAGGAGTCGTGGCGCCAGGTCGACGTCGAGCTGAACCGGCGCTACGACCTCATCCCGAACCTCGTCGAGACGGTGAAGGGCTACGCCCGCCACGAGCAGGGCACCCTCGAGGACGTGGTGCGGCTGCGCAACCAGGCCGCCGGCATGGGCCAGGGCGGCGCCGCCGAGCAGCGGGCGGCGGTCGAGGACCAGCTGTCGGCCGCGGTGAGCCGCCTGCTCGTCACGGTCGAGGCCTACCCCGCCCTGAAGGCCAGCGCGAGCTCCGTCGAGCTGCAGCGTCAGCTGGCCGACACCGAGGACCGCATCGCTGCCGGCCGCCGCTACTACAACGCCACCGTGCGCGGCTACAACACGCGCCTCGAGTCGTTCCCCACCAGCCTCATCGCTTCCAGGTTCCGCTTCGAGCGCGCCACCTACTTCGAGGTCGACGAGGCCGCGGTGCGGCAGGCGCCCACGGTGAGCTTCGGCACCGGCGCTGCGGCCGTCGAGTCGACGGGTGCTGCGTCGGCCATCGAGTCGTCGCAGACGTACTACGAGAGCCCCAACTTCAGCGTGCGCGAGGGCGTGCAGGACTCGCAGGCCCCCGGCGACCCCGGCGCCCGGTTCGGCTACCAGTCCGCCCCGGCGCGGCCGCCGCAGCAGCCGGGCGCCGACGCCTGAGGCTGACGCCGTACGGGTGAGGTCGTCGGCGGTCAGGCGGTCTCGGCGGCCAGCTCGATGACGGCACGGGGGATCGGGGTGCCGGTGGCCTCCGCCCACGAGACGGCGGCGTCGACGACCCGGTCGCCGGTGAAGAGCGTCGAGAAGACCGACATGGGATGTCTCCGTTCCGAGGTGTGGTCCAGGCCCGTGGGCTGGTCGTGACACCAGTGTGACCCCGACTCATTGATGCGTCCAATGCCGATCATGACGGATAACCATGCCTTGAGCGTATGCATGCCGGGGCTGGCGGGTCGGCCGCGACCCAGGGGCAGGAAATCTGGCGGGGCGAGCAACCTGGTGGGGCCCTGGGGCGACCGATGGGCATGACGTCGGTGACTCGAGGTGAGGCGATGGACGCGGGAGGCGGCCTGAGCCTGGCCGAGCTGTACGAGCGCAACTGGCGTCGGCTGGCCCGCCTGGCCGCGTTGCTGGTCGACGACCGGGGCGTGGGCGAGGACATCGTGCAAGAGGCGTTCATCGCGCTGCACCGCGCCTGGGACCCGTCGCGCTCGGAGGCGTCGGCGCTCGCGTTCCTGCGCACGGTGGTGGTGAACCGGTCCCGGTCGGTGCTGCGCCACCGGGGCGTCGTACGGCGCCACCAGGCGACGCTGCGGCTGGAGGAGGGGGTCGTCTCCGACCCGGCCGACGCGGTGGGCGACAGCGAGGTGGTGACGGCGTTGCGGTCGCTGCCGCGGCGGATGCAGGAGGTCCTGGTGCTGCGGTACTGGGACGACCTCTCGGAGGCCGAGACGGCGGCGGCGTTGGGGATCTCGACCGGCACGGTGAAGTCGTCGGCGAGCCGTGGGTTGGCGAAGCTGGAGAAGATGTTGGAGGGGCGGCGATGAGCGCGATGGAGAAGCGGTTGCGCGAGGCGCTGGACGCTCGTGCCCGGGAGCTGGTGCCCGACGACGCCGCCGTGCCGCCCATGCGGGCGGGGCTGGACGCCCCCGAGGAGACGCTGGCGACGGTGACGCCGCTGCGGCCGCGGCGGTGGGTCGCGGGGCTGGCGGTCGCCGCGGCGCTGGTGCTGGGG
>JBHAES010000261.1:0-3026 GCA_041855725.1 Actinomycetota bacterium | reverse complement strand
GCCTTGGCGAGCTTGGCGACCTCCCGGTAGCGGGGGACGACGGCGACCAGGCCGAGCTCGGCGTGGATCCGCTCGGCGAGCGCCTCGGCCGACCCCTCCTCGCCGTGCACGCAGAACACTGTCTCCGGCTGCGGGTCGAGGTCGCGCAGCCAGTCGATCAGGTCGGAGGCGTCGGCGTGCACCGAGAACTCGCTGTCGCGCACCATCTCGGCGGCCACCGGCACCCACCGGCCCCGGAACTTCATCTGCGTGGCCCCCTCCAGCAGCTCGCGGCCCCGGGTGCCGGCGCCCTGGTAGCCGGTGAAGATGATGCAGTTGCGGGCGTCGGGGAGCATGGCCTCCATGTGGTGGATGACCCGCCCGCCGGTGGCCATGCCCGACGACGACACGATGATGCACGGCTGGCTCGGCCGGTTGAGCCGCTTCGACTCCTCGGCGTCGGTCACCTCCCGCAGGCCGGGCAGGTCGGAGAAGTCGATGGGGTCGACGTCGGGGGCGAGCTCGTCGTCGTCCTCGGCGTCGCGGTAGACGTCGAGCGCCGCCACCGCCATCGGCGAGTTCACGTAGATCGGCACCTCGGGGATGCGGCCCTCCTTGCGCATCTCGCCCAGCGCCCGCAGCACCGCCGGCGTGCGGTCCACCGCGAACGCGGGGATCAGCACCGAGCCGCCGCGGCCGATCGTACGACGGATCGCGTCGGCCATCGGCTCGTGGGCGGGGCCGTCGGGCTCGGGGTGCTCGCGATCGCCGTACGTGGACTCCACCAGCACGTACGGCGCCCCCGGCGGGGTGCCGCGGGAGCGCAGGATGCGGTGCTCGTGGCGGCCCAGGTCGCCGGAGAACAGCACCGACGCGTCGGCCATGGTGAGGGTCACGCACGCCGAGCCGAGGATGTGGCCGGCCCGGGTCATGCGCATCCCGATGCCGCCGCCGAGGTCGATGTCGGTGTCGAAGGGCACCACCCGCAGCAGCGGCAGGGTCTTCTCGACGTCGGCCACCGTGTAGAGCGGCTGCGGGTTCTCGTGGCGGGAGTAGCCGCCCTCGATGGCCCGCTGGGTCTCACGCTCCTGCAGGTGGCCGGCGTCCATGAGCACGATCTCGGCCAGCCGCCGCGTGCCCTCGGTGCACCACACCGGGCCCGAGAACCCCTTCGCCACGAGCGCTGGCAGGTAGCCGCAGTGGTCGAGGTGGGCGTGGGTGAGCACGATGTCGTGGATCGACGCCGCCGGCAGCGGGAACTCCGCCCAGTTCATCTCGCGCCATCGTTTCTCGCCCTGGAACATGCCGGCGTCCACCATCACCCGCCGATCACCGTAGGTCAGCAGATGCTTCGAGCCCGTCACCGTGCCCGCGCCGCCGAGGAAGGTCAGAGTCGTCTTCGGTGCCATGGCACCTACTGTCGCCGATCCCGGGCGCGTACGGGGGGAGAACCGCCGCCCCGGGTAGCCTCGGCACCGTGACAAGGACCAGCGCATCCTCGGTGACCGATCTGCCCCGCGGCTTCGGCCAGCTCCTGCGCGGCGCCGCCATGGTGCTGCGCGACGGGCGCCGGTTCGTGCTCGGCCTGCTGCCGCCGCTGATCGTGGGCACGGGGTTCCTCGTGCTGTTCGGCCTGGTGGCGTGGCAGTCGCCCGCCCTGGCCGGGCTCGTCACCAGCCACGAGGTGCTGCGGCCGCTGCTCGCCGCCGCGGTCGTGGTCGCCTCGGCGCTGCTGCTCGTGCTGCTGTTCTCGGCCACCACCCTGATCGTGGGCGCCCCCGTCTACGACGTCATCTCCGCCGACGTCGACCGGGCCGAGGGCTGGACCGGTCACAGCAGCCTCACCGCCGCCCAGTCGCTCGGCGACGCCGTGCGCCGCTTCGTCACCGTGCTCGCCGTCTCGCTGCCGGTGGGGCTGCTGCTCGTGCTCGTGGGCCTGGTGCCGGTGGTCGGGCAGGTCGCCGCCGCCGTCGGGTCTGCCCTGTTCGGCGGCTGGATGATCTCCCTCGAGATGGTCGGCTCCGCCGCCGAGCGGCGCGGGCTGCGTACGGTCGGCGAGCGCCACCGCCTGCTCCGCCGCCGCCCCCTGCTCACCTGGGGCTTCGGCATCCCCGTCTTCTTCGCCATGTCGGTGCCGCTGCTCGCCATCGTCCTCTTCCCCGCCGCCACCGCCGGCGGCACCCTGCTGGCCCGCCGCCTCCACGAGTCGCCCGCCCGAGGCTCTCGTACGGTGGCCTGACCGTACGGACCACGTACGGGAGCACCCGCGCCCCGCCAGCCGAGATACCGCGTCACTGCTCGAGTCGGTGGGCGGGTGCGCGAGGCCCGGTCACCGAGCATGCGGGTGCCGTTGAACCGGAGGCGGGTCACCGGTACCGGGCCAGGCGGTTCCTCAGGGGACGCAGGAACAGCAGCTCCAGTCCCAGGGTGAGGACCGCCATCAGCGCCGACAGGGCGAACACGTCGGCGGTCTCCAGGTTGGTCCGGGCCTGCTGCACCTCCGCGCCCATGCCGGTGGTGGTGCTGAGCAGCTCGGCCATCACCGTCAACCGGATCGACTGCCCCACCGCGACGGTCACCGCCGACAGCACCGGCGGCACCACGGCCGGGATGATCACCCGCCGCACCGTGCCCCACAGGCCGAAACGGAACAGCCGGGCCATCTCCAGCAGGTCGGGGTCGACGTTGGTGACGGCGTCGCGCAGGCTGGTGACGAGCAGCGGCATCGTCACCAGCGCGACCACCAGCAGCACCACCGACGGGCTGGGTCCCAGCCACAGCATCCCGACCACGACGATCACGATCGGCGGGATGGCCATCAGCAGCTGCGTCCAGGACGCGGTCAGCTCGTCGACGGGCCGCCAGGTGCCGGCCGCCCAGCCCCAGGGCAGCCCGATCAGGCAGGCGATGCCCAGCCCGCCCAGCGCCCGCTGGAGGGTGAGCAGCACGCCGGAGCCGAGCTCTTCGTCGCGGATCAGCCCCAGCAGCGCCTCCCAGGTGGCGGCGGGCCCGGGCAGGACGTAGCTGGGCTGGCTCCGCGAGGCGAG
>JBHAES010000260.1:0-10939 GCA_041855725.1 Actinomycetota bacterium | reverse complement strand
CGCCGCGTGGCTGGCCGGCGGCGTCGCGGGCGGGGTGCTGGGCAGCCTGCGCGCCAGCTCGTTCGACACCGCGTCGGGCAACACGGAGGCCGCCGCCACGGCCGCCCGCCTCGGGCTGGCCGCCGCCACCACCCTCGACACCCGCGACTACCTCACCGCCCGTACGGTGCTGGGACGGCTCGCACCCGGCAGCCTGGTCCGGCTGGCGCCCCAGCGGCAGGACGCGCCCCCGACCTCGCCGGCGCTGGCCGCGATCGCCCGGCTCGCCGCCGACCGGGGACTCGTCGTGCTGTGCGAGGGCGACGTACGCGGCTACGGCCCGACGTTCCAGGGCCGCCGCGCCACCGTCGTGTTCCTCGACGCGCACTTCTACCACCTGGGCGACATGGTGGCCCTCGCCGAGGACGAGCCCGGCTTCTGCTTCTCCACCCGCTGCCTCAACGGCCCCGACTCGATCACGACGCTGTGCCGCGAGATCGGCCCCGAGCGGGTGCTCTTCGGCTCCCGCGCCGGGTTCCACGAGGGCGCGTCAGCGCTGGCGGTGCTGCGCGGCGCCGGGCTCGACGAGGCCGCGTACGGGCTCGTCGCCGGCGGCAACCTGGACCGGCTCCTGGCAGGTGCGCGGTGATCGTCGACGCCCACGCCCACTGGGGACCCTGGTTCTTCTCGCTGGAGTCGGGCCGGCTCGGGCTCAACTCGGCCCAGCTCGACGCGTACGGCATCGAGCGGCAGCTGCTGTCGGCGGTGGAGGCCGTCGTGTACGACGCACCCCTGGGCAACGCCCGGCTCGCCGAGCAGCTCGCCGCCACCGACGACACCCGGTTCCGCGGCTACGTCACCGTCGACCCGCGGCGGCTCGCCGAGGCCGAGCGCGACCTCGGCCGCTACCGGCCGCCGCTGTGGGTGGGGGTGAAGATCCACACGAGCTATCACACGACGCCGGTCACCTCCGACCGGATGCGCGCGGCCGTGGCGCTCGCGACCCAGGCGGGGCTGCCGTGCCTGATCCACACCTGGGGGCCCGACGTGGTGGACCTCGCCGATCTCGCCGAACGGGTCGACGGGGCGCGGCTGGTGGCCGGTCACATGGGGGCGTACGCGTGGCGCCTCGTCCCCGAGGCCCGCCGTCGCAGCGACCGCGTCTGGTTCGAGCCGTGCTGGTCGATGCCCGACGCGGGCAGGGTCCGGTGGGTGCTCGACGAGATGGGCCCCGACCGGCTGCTGTTCGGCACCGACGCCACCTTGATCCACCCGGCCGTCACGCTCGGCGCCATCGCCGCCGCCCACCTCACCCCGACCGAGCAGGCCGCCGTGATGGGCGGCAACGCCCAGACCCTCTTCGACCTCACCTGATCGGCGAGGTCCCGCGGGCCGGCGGAAGACTCGAGCCGAGATCGACTCGATGCTGTCGACTCCCCTCCTGGGCATGTGCCTTGCCAAGGGCGAGCACATGTCGTGCGGCCGGGGGTGCCGGGCCGACCGAGCGGGCAGCAGACGTGACAGGCCCCGCGGCGCTGCTCCCCGGCGCCCGGCACGTCGCCACGCCCTCGCCGTGCCGACCGTTGAGCCGGCCAAGCCCTCCGGGGACGCACAGGACGAGTGGAGCCGACCTCGGCTCCATCCTGTGACACCACACCTGACGAGGACGGATACCTCGCGGCGACGACGGAGGGCTGCCGAAACCACCGTCGCGCACGAAGCGTCGCGTCACCGTGGCGGCCGCCGGCCCGTCGTCGCGGCGCCCCCACCAGCTCGGCCAGCGGGAGCCACGGTTCGCGTCGAGGCTCAGCGGTCACTCTCCTGGATAGGAGCCGATGGCGTACTGGTTGCCCTCCAGGTCCTGCACCTCGCAGGTCCGGCCGCCGTAGTCGACATCCATCGGCTCTTGCTGCGAGACGCCCCCGGCCGCGATGGCCCGGGCGTAGGCGGCGTCGACCTCGTCATCGGTGGCGACGACGAGGTAGCACGACGCCACGCCGACGCGCCGCTCCCAGCTGGAGGCGTCGCCTGGACGCTCGGCGGAGCCGACCATGATGGCCCCGCACTCGCCCCAGTGGAGCTGGGCGTGCTCCACGATGCGCGGGTCGGAGGCGTTGCGCACCACGAGACGCTCGGTGAAACCGAGGGCGGTGAGGAATGCGATGCCGGCGTCGGCGTCACGGAAGCTCAGGGAATGGAACAGCGTCGGTCTCGTCATGGGTTCAGCCTGGACCGTCGCCCACGGCAGCGTCTTGAACGATGGGGAAGGGTTCGGCTCGCCACCGGGTCGGCGACTGGCCGGCCAGGGCACGGAAGTCACGCGACAGATGGGCCTGGTCCGCGTAGCCCGCCGATGCCGCCACCTCCGCCCACGGAGCACCGGAGCGGGCGTAGACCTGGGCCGCGCCGAAGCGGTGCAACCGTGCGACGTCTCGCGGCGCCAGCCCGAGCTCCCCGACGAAGCGGGTGACCAGGTGCCGCCTCGACCAGCCCACCTCCTGGGCGAGCTCCGCGACGCGGATCCTCCCGCGCCTGGCGGTCAGCAGGTCCCAGGCGTGGGCCAGATCAGCCGGCACCCGGCTGCCAGGAGCCGCGGCCCGTTCCAGCAGGTGCCGCTCGAGCAGCCGGAACCGAGCGCCCCACGACGACGACGCGAGCCGGGCATGGACGTCGTCGGGGATGCCCAGCGGCAGGTCGGCATGGTCGGCCAGCTCGTGGCTCAGCGAACCGATCGGAACCCCGAGGATCGCCCGGCAGCCGGCCGGCGTCAGGCTGACCCGGATGCCGTGCTGGTGGCCGTGCGTGCGGATCAGCGCGGGGCGAGTGTGCAGACCAGAGGCCAGCAGCCAGCGCCGCACCCGGCTGCCGGGGTCCGTCACCCAGGCCACGTCGAGCGGCTCGTCGAAGCTGACGATCACCGTTGCGTCGGGGCTCGGGACGCCGTGATGCACCGCTCTGGGGTCGAGGCGCAGGTCGTATCCCTCCACCCGCGTCACCAGCCCCCGCAGCGCCGGGTGCACGGGGTGTCTCATGCGCCCAGGCTACGACCCACCGACGACCTGCACGCGGCACCACTCGCCGGTACGTCCCCTCGCCGGGCGGCGACCCCCGACCCAGCCCAGCGCCCTGCGGCGTCGCCAGGAGGACTCGACTCGATCTCGGCTCCCATCTTCAGCGCTGCCCCGGCCGCGTACGGACCCCGAGGGGCACGCCCGGACGAGGTCCGCCCGGGCAGCCCTCCACCGACCCACGGCGGGAGCAGTCCGGCCCCAGACCGCGCCCCCGAGCATCATCCCTTGTCAGAACGTGATCGACAGGATGGAGCCGGGCTCGACCCCTCGTTCGGCGCCTCGTGCGGCAGCGACCGGCCGGGGGGCATGGCGGCGCTGCGCTGTCCTCGTGGGCGTCCCCGCCGACGTGGTGGCGCACCGCGCACCCCGCCGTACGCCGGCTCCGCAGCAGGCCTCAGCCGAGCCAGGTGTCGCGGTGGGCGGCGACGAAGTCCTCGTCGAGGAGCTCGGCGAAGCGGGCGCGGACGTCGGCGATCAGCTCGGCCTGACCAGGCGAGAGCCGTTCGGCGGGCGAGAGGCAGCCGGCGGTGGCGGCCAGCCCTTGCTGGCGCAGCACCTCGTTGACGCCCGGCACGCAGCCGGCGAAGCCGTGGGCGACGTCGAACACGGCCGCGTTCACCTCCACGAGGTCGGCGCCGGCCGACAGCAGCGTGGCCGGCACCTGCCCGTCGACGGCGAGCGCCGCCGCCGTCAGCCGTACGGCGGCGCGGGTGCCCACCGCGAACTGTCCCAGCAGACCGCCGACGGCCCGCAGCGAGCGTTCCTCCCCGGCGACCGTACGGGTGTGGGGGGTGACGAGGTCCCAGACGATGGCGTCGTCGTTGCCGGTGAGCAACCGTACGTCGCGCCACCGGTCGGAGGCGAGGATCGCCTGGGCCACGTCGCGGGTGCGGTAGCGGTCGAAGGGGGCGGCCTTGATGGCCACCAGGGTGGGCTGGTCGCACAGCCGCTGCCAGAAGGTCGGCGACAGGCGGCGGCCGCCGACGGCCTCCTGGAGGTAGAACCCGATGGTGGGCAGCACCTCGCCCACCGCGGCCGCCTTGGCGAGCAGCGTCGCCTCGGTGACCTCGGTCATGGCGTAGCTGCACAGCAGCGCCGCGTCGAAGCCCAGCCCGGCCGCCGTCTCGGCCTCGGCGACCGCCCGCTGCGCCCCGCCGACCACCCCGGCGACGAGGGTCACGTCGTGGCCGGCGACCACCGAGGCGGCCAGCCCCCACAGCTCGCTCAGCAGCGCCGGGTGGTCGTGCAGCTCGAACTGGGTGGTGTGCACCCCCACGGCCAGGCCCGACACCCCGGCCGCCAGGTAGTAGCGCAGCAGCGCGGTCTGCGCCCGCCAGTCGACCCCGCCGTCGGGACCGAGCAGGAGGGGGACCGCCGGGATCGCACCGTCGAGACGCATCAGAACCGCCCGTCCCGCTGCTGGAACTTCGTGGCCTTGCCGAGCTGGCGACCACCTCCGGCGACCCAGGCGGCCACCCACTCGGTGGCGGTCGCGGCGCTGACCGTCGGGTAGCCGTACAACGCGTGGCACAGCCCGGCGTCGCTCAGCAGCGCCTCGGGCGCCTCGGCGCCCACCAGCTCGACGGGGCGGTCCATGAGCTCGGCGAGGCGCAGGGCGAGACGCCTCGTCGAGAGGGTCTCCGGGCCGGTGCCGTTGAGGACGAACGGCGGCGTCGAGGCGCGGGCCAGGCTGCGCAGCGTCCACTCGGTCGAGTCCCGCTGCCACACCACGTTCACCGCTCCCATCGTGACGTCGACGGGGTCGCCGCGCACGATCGTGGCGGCGATGTCGGCCAGCACCCCGTAGCGCAGCTCGACGGCGTAGTTGAGCCGGTACACCGTCACCGGGGTGCCCCAGGTGAGGGCCGCGTACGTGAACGCCTGCTCGCGGGCGAGGCACGACTGGGCGTACGGGCCGACGGGGCCCACCGGGTCGCTCTCGCGGCAGCCGCCGCTGACCGGCGGCACGAACGGGTACACGTTGCCCGACGAGTACACGACGGTGGGCACCCCGCGATAACGGCTGGCCGCCAGCCCGGGCACGACGGCGTTCATCCACCACGTCAGGTGCTCGGCCCCGGTGGTGCCGAACTTCTGCCCGGCCAGGTAGAACACGCTGCCCGCGTCGGGCAGGTCGGCGTACGCGGCGGGGTCGGCGAGGTCGGCGGTCACCACCCGTACGCCCTGGTCGGCGAGCGCCGTACGGGTAGCCGGGTCGCTCCACCGCGACACCGCGTGCACCTCGAGGCGGGACCCGACCGCGTCGAGGGCGCGCCGGGCCATCCGGGCCAGCGACGGGCCGATCTTGCCGCCGGCGCCGAGCACCACCACGTCGCCACCGGTGGCGGCGAGCACCTCGCCCACCCCCTCCGACGGCGTCGACAGCTGGAGCTCCAGGTCCTCCTCGGTCATGCTCACCCCTTGATCCCGGTCGATGCGATGGAGTCGACGATGTGACGCTGCAGCAGGAAGAACACCACCACGCACGGCACGGCCGTCACGAGCGCACCCGCCATCACCTGGGCCAGCGGCGCCGACTCGACGGTGAGGGTGGCCAGGCCGACGGTGAGGGTGCGCATCTCGTTCGACTGCGCCATGACCAACGGCCACAAGAAATCGTTCCAGTGCCACAGGAACACGAAGATGCCGAGCGTGGCGAGGATGGGCCGGGTCAACGGCAGCACGATCGACCAGAACGTACGCCACTCGCCTGCCCCGTCGACCGTGGCGGCATCGAACAGCTCGTCGGGCAGGTCGGCGATGAACTGGCGCATCAGGAACACCGCCTGCGAGTTCGCCAGCGTCGGCACGATGAGGCCCCAGAACGTGTCGACGCCCTCGAGCCTCGCGATCAGCAGGAACGTGGGGATGAGCGTCGCCTGCGACGGCACCATCAAGGTGGCGAGGAACGACCACAGCAGCACGTTGCGGCCCGGGAACCGCTTCTTCGCGAACGCGTAGCCGGCCATCGCCGCGGTGAGCAGAACGATCACCACCGACACGCCCGCGTAGACGACGCTGTTGATCGTCCACCGCACGATCGTGTTGGCAGCCAACGTCTGCTGCAGGTTCTCGGTCGTCAGCGTACGGGGCCAGGCGTGCGGGATGGTGGGCTCGCCCTGCGGGCTGAGGGCCAGCACCACGACGAGCAGGAACGGGACGACGGTGGCCAGCGCGAGGACGCTGGCGAGCAGGTGGGCCCACGTGACCCGACGGCGCGGCATCAGGCGTCCTCCTCACGGAAGAAGCGGCGCTGCACCAGCGAGATCGCCAGCACCAGGCCGAACAGCACGACCCCGGCAGCCGCCGCGTACCCGAACCGGAAGAACCTGAAGCCGCTCTCGTAGATGTAGTAGACGATGGTGTAGCTCGCCCGCGCGGGGCCGCCGCCGGTCATCACGTACACGTGGTCGAACACCTGGAACGCGGCGATGGTCTCGATCACGAGGACGAAGAACAGCGGGCGCCGCAGCAGCGGCAGCGTGACCGACCAGAACCGCCGCCACGCGCTGGCCCCGTCGATCATGGCCGACTCGTAGAGGTCGGCCGGGATGGTCTTCAGGCCGGCCAGCAGGATCAGCATCGAGTAGCCGAACCCTTTCCACACCGCCACGACGGCGACGCTGCCGAGGACGGTCAGCTGCGAGCCGCCCAGGAAGGCGACCGGGTCGAGCCCGACCCTGGCCAGCACCGCGTTGAGCGGCCCGTCGAGGGAGTAGATCCACGACCAGATCACGCCGGCGAGCACGAACGAGGTCACGTACGGCAGGAACAGGCTGGAGCGGAACACGCCGCTGCCCCACACGATCTGCTGGAGCAGCAGCGCCGTGCCGAGCGCGACGACGACCATGAGCGGCACGTACATGACCGCGTAGAGCAAGGTGCTGCGCAGAGCGTTCATGGCCGGCTCGCTCTCGAGGAACGCGGCGTAGTTGTCGAGCCCCACGAAGCTGACGTCGCCCGACAGCTTGTAGTCGGTGAAGCTCAGCCCGACCGCGCCGAGGGTGGGGACGAGCCGGAACACCACGAACAGCACCAGCATCGGCGCGCAGAAGAGCAGGCCCGACACCGCCGATCGCCGGGCTGCGCCCACCCACCTGGTGGGCGCCCCCTGTGGTCGTGCCACGCCTGCCTCCTTGCTCGGTGCGTGCTGGTGATCGGTGACGTGCTGGTGGCCGGGGAGTGACCCTCTGCGCCCCGGCCACCAGGTCGTACGCCAGGGACGACGCCCCGGCGAGCCTGCGCGGGTCAGCCCTTCAGCTGCTCGTTGCACTCCTTCTCGGCGTCGGCGAGCGCCTGGTCGACGGTCTTGGTGCCCTGGAGCGCTGCCTGGATGTGGGGCGACAGCGCCGACATCACCTGCCGCGAGCGTGGGTTCACCTCGCCCGGGATCGCCATCGGCAGCGCCTTCGAGAAGGCGGTGGTGAGCTCGTCGGCGTCGGTGAGGGTGGCGTCGGTACGGGCCGGGAAGTAGCCGGAGGCCTTCGCGAGCTTCACCTGCATGTCGGCCGAGGAGAGGAACCTCGCCACGGCGACGGTGGTGGCCTCGTCCTTGCTGATCGACGTACGGGTGAGCAGGCCAGGCAGCCCGAAGGTGACCTGCTCCTTGTCCTTGAGCGGGGCGCCCACGGTCACGTTCTCGGCACCGACGGCCTTCTGGAGCTGCTCGACGTCCTGCTTGGTCATGGCGTAGCCCATGGCGACCTTGCCGCTGGCGAGCGGGCCGCCCTCGACGGCGTTGCCCTTGGTGGCGGCGTCGGCGGGCAGGCCGCTGGCCTGCTTGAGGTCGACCAGCAGCTGCAGGGCGGCCTTCCCCTCGGGGGAGTTGAACGCGACGGTCTTGCCGTCGGCGTTGAACACCTTGCCGCCGGCCGACCACAGCAGCGGATAGAAGGTCTGGTTGAGCGTCACCTTCGGGTCGCCCGAGTAGTCCATGACGGCCACGCCGTTGGCGGCGAGCCTCGGCGCGGCTGCCTTCACCTCGGCGAACGTGGTGGGCAGCTCGGAGACGCCGGCGGCGGTGAACAGCGCCTTGTTGTAGGCGGTGGTCACCACCGTCTGGTAGAGCGGCACCGCGTACACCTCGCCGCCGACCGTGGCGGCGTTGACAGCGGCCGGCAGGAACGCCGGGTCCTGGGCCCCCTTGAGCGACTTCAGGCCACCGTTGGTGGCGTAGCCGGGCAGGCCGTCGGGGGTGAGGAGGACGAGGTCGGGGCCCTTGCCCGACGCGATCGCGGTGGCGACCTTCTCGTCGCGGCCGGCCCACGGCTGCAGCTCGATCGTGAGGTCGACCTTGGGGTGCTGGGCCTCGAACGCCTGCTCCGCCTCGGCCCAGAAGGCCTGGCTCTTGGCGGCGTCGGCGATCACCGGGTACATCCACACGGTGACCTTGCCGCTGAGGTCCTGGGGCGCGGCGCTGGAGCCGCCGGTGGTGGCGCTCGACGAGCACCCCACCACGAGCGCCAGCAGCGCGACGACTGCGATGATCCGGGTCTTCACGTCACACCCTCCTGACATGGCGTCACATGCCCTTCCCGGGGCCGGGACCCGGGATAGGAAACGTTTTCTTGGCGGGACTCTAGAGCATCCGCCGCCCCGGGCACCACCCCCCTTCGGTGCCGTTACCAAACCGACACCCACGCCCCGGATCGCCCGCGGACCAGGCGCGTCAGGGCTAGAGTCCAGCCCGTGGGAGGCAACCTCAAGAGCGTGGCACGCGCAGCCGGCGTGTCGCTGGCGACCGCGTCCCGGGTGCTCTCGGGCAGCACGTACTCGGTGAGCGCCGAGCTCCGCGCCCGCGTGCTCGCCGTGGCCGAGGAGCTCGACTACGTGCCCAACGCGCAGGCGCGGGCCCTCATCTCCGGCTCCACCCGTACGGTCGGCATGCTGGTCGGCGACGTGGGCGACCCCTACTTCCACGCCATGATCCACGGCGTCCACGAGGTCGCCGCCCAGGAGTCGTGCCTCGTCACGGTCATGTCCACCG
Organism: Actinomycetota bacterium; assembly: GCA_041855725.1. Taxonomy (GTDB): domain Bacteria; phylum Actinomycetota; class Actinomycetes; order Propionibacteriales; family Propionibacteriaceae; genus JBHAES01. The sequence continues at coordinate 1,903 of JBHAES010000260.1, read as the reverse complement.
GGCGCGACCCGGAGCGGGAGCTGGCGAGCTTCCGCGAGCTCCAGTCGCACGGCGCCACGATCGTGATCGTCGCCGGCTCCGGGGTGAACGACCCCGCCTACCAGGCGGGGCTGGAGGTTCGGATCCGGTCGCAGGGCCGCACGGGCCGTACGGTGCTCATGGGCCGCCACGAGCTCGACGAGACCCTCGAGGCCATCCACGTCGAGGTCGACAACGTCGACGCCGGTCGCGTCCTCGGCCGCCACCTCGCCGAGCACGGGCACCGGCGGGTGGGCGTGCTGTCGGGCAGCTCGATCGTCTCCTCCACCAGCGACCGCATCGCGGGGCTCGCCGAGGGCCTCGGCGTCGCGCCCGAGGTGGTCGAGGTGCCCCAGACCCGTGACGGCGGCTACGCCGGCACCGGCACCCTGCTGCGCCGTGAACCGGGGATCACCGCCATCGTCGGCACCGCGGACCAGATGGCCATCGGTGCCCTGTCGTACTGCGCCGACCACGACATCGGCGTGCCCGACGAGTTGTCGGTCGCCGGCTGCAACGACATCTGGGTCTGCCGCGACCTCACGCCCGGGCTCACCACCGTGCACATGCCGCTGGAGGAGATGGGGGCCGCTGCCCTGCGCCTCGCCCTCGGCAGCGACCCCGGCTGCCGCCAGTCGTTCCCGGTGCAGCTCGTCGTCCGCGGCTCCACCGGACCCGCCCCCGAGCGCGACCAGGGCTAGGTCCACGTCCGTCACTGCGACCCGGCGGTCTTTGTAGGGCCCCACCAACGGTACGGAAGGATTCGAGCCGAGATCGGCTCGAATCTTGTAGGAACCCTACAAACCCAGGATCGGAGTCGAGATCGGCTCCCATCCTGGTGACCGGTCGGAAGGGCCCGCCGCTCGATCAGCCAGCAGGGGCGTGAGACAGACTCGAGCCGATCTCGACTCGAATCTGCGAGCCGCCCCGACGCATGACCGTCGAGGGATCCTCACCGCGTGGACGAGCCGTCGTGCGGCTGCGCGTTCGTGAGCTCCACACGCCCAGCAGCACCGGGGGCGACGCTCGGACCTCGCCTGCTAGCGCCGGGTCCCGGCCCGCTCGGTGGCGCCGTCCGTCGGCCGGTTCAGCCGCATCACCAGCCGGGGCAGCCTCGCGGCGACGGCGTCGGTGGTGCCGATCACCTCGAACCCCGCCCGGTCGAACATGGCACGTACCCCCACGAAGCCCATCGTCGTGTCGATCCGGCCGGGGGGATCCACCGGGTACGCCTCCACCGCGGGTGCGCCCTGCGAGAACGCCCACGCCACCGCCCCCGCGAGCAGCCGGGCACTCACCCCCTGCCGGCAGTGCCCGCTGCGGACGACCAGGCAGATGATGCTCCACACCGCCACGTCGTCCACCGGCCGGATCAGCGTCGACGACACCAGCCTCGGGATCTGCGCTCGCGGCGAGACGTGGCACCACCCCACCGGGACACCGTCTCGATAGGTGACCACCCCCGGCGGCACGTCGGCGGCGCACAGGGCGCGCATCACCGCCTCCCGCCCGGCGGGCTCCCGCTGCCCCGAGGCAGCCGCGACCTCGCCCTCCAGCCGGCGGAGATCAGCCGCGCCGAGCCGGTGCGACAGGCACCAGCAGTGCGTGGCACGCCGGTTCGGGTTGATGACGGCGGCGAGGTCGTCGAACCGGTCGGCAGTGACGGGGTAGGTCTCCCAGCGGTGGTCGCTCACCCCCACAGCACACCACAGCCCGCCGACGGGGACACCGTACGCACCCAGCCGGTCGGTCGCGCGGCGCAGGGCCGCCGGACTCGCTGCTGGTCGGTCGCGCGGTGCAGGTGCAGGGCCTCGACGACACCACGTACGCAGCCCTGGTCGCCATGCAGCCGGCTCCCGTCGAGATGCCCCCCGCCTGGCCCGCT
>JBHAES010000259.1:0-3635 GCA_041855725.1 Actinomycetota bacterium | reverse complement strand
GCAGCCGGGTCACGGGGGAGGCCGAAGTCGGGCCACGCGACCCACCGCCGCGGCCAGCAGGTCGCCGGCGGCGGCGAGCCCAGGGGGTACAGGCCGAGGGTGGGCGTCTCGTCGCTCACCGCCGACCACGCCCGGGCCCGTACCACCGCCCCCGACGGCAGCCGCACCAGACCGGGCGTGCCATCGGGCCAGGGGGTCGCGTCGCTCACCCGCCCCACGATAGGCGCCCGCCGGCGGCCATGGTCAACGGTGGAGCAGGACGACCCTCGCGTCGTGGTCGGTGAGGCCGGGCAGCCGGAGCCGGTCGCCGGTGACGGCGACCTCCCCGTGCAGCGACGCCGTGACCTGCCACCCGGACGAGCCGAGGGGGACCTCGATCTCGGCGGGGGCGTCGGCGAAGGTGTGGGCGACGACGAGCACGTTGGCGTCGAGGTCGCTGAGGCGCCGCACCGCCTGCCAGCCGCGGGGGTGGCGCCACGAGCGCTGCTCGGGTCCGAGGATCCGGGTGGTGCCCTCGGCGATCTCGGGCGCGGCCCGGCCGTACAGCGCCACCGCGTCGCGTACGACCGCCGCCTGCTCGGCGGAGAGGGCGGTGAGCTCGCCCGACAGGCACATCCGGCCCAGGAAGGCGGCGGCGAGGGTGGAGCGCAGCCGCTCGGGACGGTCGGTGGGGTGGAGCACCGCCCACACCTGCGACTGGCGGGGCGGGAGCAGCCGGTGGAGAGCGGCGGCGATGAGCGGGATCTCGGGCGCCTCGTGGGCGTCGGAGAACGACGACATCGCGGTACGTCCCACCAGCGACGGCTCGAGGCGGTGGCCGCCGGAGGCGCAGCTCTCGATCACCAGGTCGGGCAACCGGGCGCGCAGCGTGTCGAGGAAGCGGTACGTGCCGAGCACCTGCTGGCGCAGCCCCTCGCCGAACGAGTGGTGGTGGTCGGGGCCGAGGCCGAGGTGCTCGTTGTAGTCGAGCTTGAGGTAGCCGAACCCCCCGTCGCGCAGCCGGGCGACGACCCGCTCGTCGAGGTACGTCGCGACCCACGGGTCGGTGAGGTCCCAGAACCGGCGTCCGCCGACGGTGAGCGGGCTGCCGTCGCGGCTGAGCAGGTGGGCGGTCTCGTGGTACGCGTCGGCGTCGCGGCCCACGGTCTCCGCCTCGAACCAGATCCCCGGCACGATGCCGCGCTGCCGCACCGCGTCGGCGGTGGCGCGCAGCCCGTACGGGAACGCGGTCGGCGACGGCCGCCAGTCGCCGTGGCTGGTGGACCAGTCGGCGTCGTCGTCACGGCGGTACCACCCGGCGTCGATGACGAGGTAGCCGGGGCGGATGTCGTGGGCGACGAGCCAGTCGGCGAGGGCGACCACGCCGTCGTGGGTGGGCCTGCCCCACGTGGTGCACCACTCGTTGACCACGACGGGCAGCCGCTGCTCGGGCTCCGGCTGGGTGAGGGTGGCGGTGGCCATGGCGTCGACGAGCCGGTCGCAGACGTCGTCGAGGGTGCCCGCCACCACGGTGAGGACCGCTTCCGGGGTGTCGAGGCGGCCGCCGGGGTCGAGGGTGGTCGTCCAGTGGCCGAGCTCCCGGTCGGCGAGCCCCCCGGCGAGGCACAGGTCGTCGCCGTGCCGGTAGGCCTCGAGCTGCCAGCTGCCGGCCCACGCCACCTGGGCGCCCCAGCAGACGCCGGCGGCGGTGTCCTCGACCACCACCTGCGGGAACCAGCCCCGCGTGGGCATGGTGCCCACCTGCCCGAACCGCTCGACGGTGGCGGCGTGGCAGGCCCAGTCCGGCTCCAGGTGCAGCCGCTCGACCGGGTCCGAGACGAGCCGGCCCTCCATGCTCCACGACGACCGCCACCGGTGCAGCACCAGCCGGGTGGCGCCGTCGCCGTCGGCGTACGGGGAGATCCCGGCGAGCGCGAACGACGACACGAGGTCGACGGTCACCGGCTCGACGCCCTCGTGGTGGAGGCGCACCCGTGACACCAGCACGTCGCCGACGTGGCGCAGCACGTGCCGCACCCGCAGGCCACGGTCGGTGGTGAACGTGGTGGTGACCTCGGTGCCGTCGACGTCGGTCTCGTGCGACACCAGCCGCAGCCGGGTGCCCCCGGCCCGCATCGAGCGGCCGCCGAGGTAGCGACCTGACAGGGCGTCGCCGCGAAGGTGCAGCTGGACCAGTCCCTCGACGGCACCAGCGGGCGGCTCGACGGGTTCGAGGCCGGCCGGGTGGAGCACCAGGTCGACCTGCCCGTCGCGCGTGCGGTAGAGCGCCACCATGTCGCCGAGCAGGTGGCGGGCCAGCACCCCGGTCCGGGTCATGGCACCATGATCCTCCGCGCGGCGCGGCGGCGCTCCCCGTACGACCAGAAGGCGTCGGCGGCGCCGGACGGCTCCTCGGGGGCATCGTACGGGCCTGGGATGATGGACGGCATGAACGACCCTGTCCCGCTGCGGATCGGCGACCTGGAGCGGTCGGAGGCCCTGGCGCGGCTGCGCGAGAACCACGCCGCGGGGCGCCTCACCGACGACGAGCTGCGGGAGCGGGAGCAGGCCGCGTCGGCCGCCCGCACCCAGCTCGACCTCGACCCGCTCTTCGTCGACCTGCCGCCCGCCGGCCCCCTCGCCTACGAGCCGTACCCGTTCCAGGTCGGTCCGTCCGTCGCGGACTCCTACCCCCACCAGGCGCTCGTGGCCCCCGACGACCCCGACCCGGTGCCGGCGACCCGGCGGCCGGCCGACCGGGTGGCCCGCAGGCGCACGTCCGACCTGCGCCGCTACGCGGTGGTGGCGGTGGCGGTCGCCGTCATCGCCGCGTTCACCGTCGTGACCCTCACCACCGGTTCGGCGTACTTCTTCCCGTGGTGGTTCGTCTTCTTCCTGCCCGCCGTCACCCGCAGCCTCCGCGGTGGCCGCGACGACGACGATGACGACGACGAGGAGGAGGATCGTCGCCGCAAGCGGCGGCGACGCAAGGACCGTGACTGAGGCCCTCGCAGCCGTACGGCTCCGCGGGTGCAGGACCCACGGAGCCGTACGGTGCAGGCCGGTGCCGCGTCAGCGGATGCGCTCCCCGTTGCGGCCGTACTCGTCGTGCCACAGCTCGTCCATCGTGTCGAGGAAGTGGCCGGTCCGGTAGGGGCCGATGTCGGGCAGGCCGTCCGGGGCGGTCGGGTCGTAGTGCTCGGTCTCGCCCAGCTGGATCTGGTGACCCAGCGCGTCGGGCAGCCGGTCGGCCGACTCGGTCCACCGCTGCTGGGCGGCGGTGAGCGGGTCGTCGCCGGCGTAGTAGGTGCGGATCTGGCCGTCGTTGGCCCGGGCGGCCATGACCGCGGGGTCCATGCCGTTCTTGTGGGCCACGTAGTCGATGGTGGCCTGGCTGACCCCGGCGGCGTCGTAGGTGACGGCGGCGTTGCCGGTGTCGAGGGCGGCGACGGCGGCGAGGCGGCCGCCCAGGGAGTGCCCGGTGAACACGACGTCGTCGCTGTGACCGCTGTGCTGCAGGGCCGAGGTGATGGCCAGCACGTTGCCGGTCTGCGGCGAGACGGTGCCGGCGCCGACCACGTCCTCGGCCACGTCCGGGAGGTAGTTGTTGTCGCCCGCGCCGGTGCCCGCGAACGCCACCACGTACCTGCCGTCGG
>JBHAES010000258.1:0-3392 GCA_041855725.1 Actinomycetota bacterium | reverse complement strand
GAGCAGACTCACCGGACGCACCAGACTCGAGCCGATCTCGACTCCAACCTGTCGACATCTCCCGGACCGCCACCGGGGCAAAGGGCGGCGCGGTGGGCCATACTGCTCCACCACACGGAGCACGACCACCCAACGCCACAAGCAGGAGTCGATCCCGACTCCAACCTGTGAGGACCTCCCAGACTGCCGACGGGAACACCAGCAGAAGCAGCCCCAGCCGCTCTCGCGCTCCCCCCACAGAGCAGACTCACCGGACGCACCAGACTCGAGCCGATCTCGACTCCAACCTGTCGACATCTCCCGGACCGCCACCGGGGCAAAGGGCGGCGCGGTGGGCCGTACTGCTCCACCACACGGAGCACGACCACCCAACGCCACAAGCAGGAGTCGACCGTGGCTCCGACCTCATGGGCTACCAGCGGGGACTGGTCGGCGCCGAGGACGGCGGGTCCCGGACCCGGGATGCCGGTCGCGGGAGCCGCGCGGAGCGGGAAGGGGGCTCAGAAGATTGGAGTCGATCTCGACTCCAATCTTTGAAACCGCCTCTGACAAGAGACGACGCTCTTCGGCCAGGATAGGAGTCGAGTTCGACTCGATTCTTTGGCCGCCCACGACGGGGGCCCGGCGCAGGGGCCACGGGTCGGGGGACCACGACGCACCGAGGCCATGTCGGCACCAGGGTGCGCGGCCGTCGGCGGATGCCGGTCGAGGTGGGCCGGTGGCGGGGGCCGTCCCCGGATGCCGGTGGCGGTCGAGCCGGTGCCGCGGGCCCGACCCGTCCAAGGAATGGAGTCGACCTCGGCTCCGATCTGTGGCGGCGGCCTGCTGCGGCCCGGGCGCGGGCCGCCGGGGGTCGTACCGCAGGGCCCGGCACGCGCCGACGCCACTAGGGTGGCGGGCGTGACGCGCTACCGCAGCCTCGCCCGTCGGGTCGCCCCGTGGTACGGGCTGGCGATCGTGCCGGTCGTAGCAGTGCTCGGGGTGTTCTCGTCGACGCAGCCGGCGGTGGGGCTGTGGCCGCGGTTCGTGATGGTGGCCGGTCCGCTGGCGCTGCTGGGGCTGGCGGTCGTGCCGGCGACGGCGGCGGCCCGAGAGCGACGGCCGGCGGTGACCTGGCTCCTGCTCGCGTTCGGGGCGCTGCTCGCCTGGTCGCTGCTGCGGGTGCCGGGCGCGACCCGTACGCTCACCGTCCCCGGCACCGACGCGGTCGACGTACCCGTGCCCGACGGCTACGTGCTGGTGCCGCTCGCGTGCGCCGCACTGGCGCTGCTCGTGGGGGCCCTGATGGCGGTGGCGACGCCGACCGAGATCGCCCGGCCGACGCTGGCGTGGCTCGCGGCGACGGTGGCGGCCGTGTCGGTGGCGGGCCTCGCCCGGGCCCTCACCGACGCCAACCCGGTGACCCGCCTCTACACCGCCCTCGGGGGTGCGGCCACCACCCACCTCGCCCTGCTGCTCGCGCTCGGGGTGCTGCTCGGGCTCGCCTGGGAAGAGGTGCGGCCCCCGGTCACGTTGCTGACGGCCGGCATGGTGGCAGGGCTCGACGTGCTCACCGGCTCCCGCGCCGCCCTCGGCACCCTCGTGCTGTTCCTCGCGGTGGCCGGGCTTCGCTACCTTCGGGCGGGCCGTACGGTGGCGCCGCGGCTCGCGCTCGCCGTCGCCGGTGTCGTCGTCGCGGCGGGGGCGTTGGCCGCTGCAGTGATGCGCGACCAGGCCGTACGGCTGCTGTCGCTCGGCGACGAGTCCCGCACCACCAACCTCGCCACCGCCCTGGCCGCGTGGGGCTCCGGCCCGGTCGAGGTCGTCGCGGGCACCGGAACGGGGGTGCTGTGGCCCTGGTACGCCGCCGAGACGGGCCTGGTGCCGGTCGTCGGGGTCGGCTACGTGGCGAGCCCGTACGGAACCCTCCTCACCAACCCCCACTCCACCTACCTCGGCCCGCTGGCCGAGCTGGGCCTCGTCGGGCTCGGGCTCGTGCTCACGGTCGTGGGGATCGTGGTGGTGGCCGCGTGGCAGGCCTCCCACCACAACCCGCTGCGGCTCGTCCTGCTCACCGCCGCCGCGGTGGGCTGCGTCGCGTTCGCCACCGACTACTACCTGCTGAAGTCGTTCCCACTCGCGCTGCTGTGGTGGTACGTGGTCGTGCTCGCCCTGCGCCTCCCCCCACCCGCCGCTCGTACGACCGCCGAGCCGCCCCGCTGACCCCTGTCCTGGCGGTGCCTGACGCCCTCGTCGCGCCGACGCCGACAAGCGTTCTCCTCGTCCGAGGCGGGTCCCCTCGTCAGAGGCGGGTCGGTTCCCCACGTCCGAGGACGGCAAGGGTGAGAGCCGACCTCGACTCCATTCTCTGAAACCATGCCCGACAAGGGCAAATGCTCGTCGACGAGGATTGGAGTCGATCTCGGCTCCCATCCTCGCCCGCCCGCCACCGACGAGCGCCCCCCACGTCCGAGGCGGCCAGCTCCCACGTCCGAGGCGGGCCAGCTTCCCACGTCCGAGGCGGGTAGGTTCCCCCACGTCCGAGGACGGCAAGGGTGAGAGCCGACCTCGACTCCATTCCCTGAAACCATGCCCGACAAGGGCAAATGCTCCTCGACGAGGATTGGAGTCGATCTCGGCTCCTATCCTCACCCGCCCGCCACCGACGAGCGTTCCCCCACGTCCGAGGCGAGCCAGCTCCCCACGTCCGAGGCGGGCCAGCTTCCCACGTCCGAGGCGGGTCGGTTCCCCATGTCCGAGGCGGGTAGGTTCCCCGCGTCCGAGGACGGCAAGGCTGGGAGCCGACCTCGACTCCATTCCCTGAAACCATGCCCGACAAGGGGAAATGCTCCTCGGCGAGGATTGGAGTCGATCTCGGCTCCCATCCTTACCCGCCCGCCACGGACGAGCGTTCCCCCTTGTCAGGTGGGGATACGGAGGATGGGAGCCGAGCCGAGCCCGCCTCGTGACGGCTCAGCGAGCCAGGGCCCTCTGCCCGCGCCCGCACGTGGCCGAGATGTAGGCCAGGCGCTGTCGAACCCCACCTCTGCCCGCGCTGGTACGTCACCGAGCCCCGTACGTCGCCGGGGCCGTCGCCTGCGTCCAGGGTCGCCGTCGGATGCGCCGCCGCGGACGTCGCCGGGTCGACGTCCGGGACCACCTGCGGTGGCTCGCCACGGGGACCAGGCGCGATACTGGCGGTCATGCGCATCTGCGTCGTCGGCCTCGGCCGCATCGGAACCCCGCTCGCCGTCCAGCTCGCCACCAAGGGCCACGAGGTGGTGGGCGTCGACGTGAACCCGGCCGTGGTGGCGGCCCTCGACGCGGGGCAGGAACCGTTCCCGGGCGAGGCCGGCCTGACCGAACGGCTCGCCGCGCTGCGCGACCCGGACCACCCGGGCACGCTGCGGGCG
>JBHAES010000257.1:0-6961 GCA_041855725.1 Actinomycetota bacterium | reverse complement strand
TCGAGAGCGTCGGTCATGGGCGCCATCCTTCCACCTCCCGCCCCGTCCCTCTCCTGCGTACGGCAAGCCGTTGCCAGCACAGACTCGAGCCGACGTCGGCTCGAGTGTGCGGGGGCTCGTCCGGTCACGTCGGCGCCACAGGCGCGTGGGTGGGGCCGCTTCGGGAGACGGGGCGGCGAAGAATGGAGTCGATCTCGACTCCATTCTTTGGATCCCAGGCGTCGCGAGGGGTGATGGCGCGGCCTGGGTGGGGGTGGGCGCCGGCGGGGTGGGTCGCCTCGGCGGAGGGCCGCGCCGGAGGTGGCGTCGGGTCGTCGGGTGCCGATGAGGATGGGAGCCGATCTCGACTCAGGAGGGTGCCCTGCTGGGCCTGGCCTCTCGATCCGTCCGGTGCCGGGCCACGGGGTTGACGGGGTGGTTCCAGGGTGCTCGATGAGGATGGGAGTCGATCTCGACTCCCATCCTTGAACCAGGGGTCTCACGGGGGGTGATGGTGGGTGCCGAGTGCTCGAAGGGTCCGGCCCATGGTACGAGTGCCCACCGTGGCCGGCGTCCGTGGCGGCGGTGCCGGTTGTCCGGCGATGGCGTGTCTTGGGTGGGGTGGGTCGGTCGGTTCGGTGGAGGGGCGGCGCGGGAGCTGGCGGTGGGGTGGTCGGGGGCGGGCGAGGATGGGAGTCGGTCTCGACTCCTTTCCTTCACGTGTGGTTGACGAGGGGTGATGCGTGTGGGGCTGTCCGGTGGGGATGGGAGTCGGTCTCGACTCCTGTCCTCCAAATCCTGGTTGACAAGGGATGATGCTCTGGATACGGTTCTGGGCCAGGCCCACGGCGCACCGAGGCGCCTCGGCGCTCAGCGCAGCAGCATGACGGCAGCGGTCGCCAGGAGCACCGAGACCGTCGACATCACCAGGGACGTCCGCCGCCACCTCGGCGGGTGGGTCGGCAGGGTCGACCATCTCGGCACCACCAGGGCGACCCCGACGGCGACGAGGCTGCCCAGCAGCGCCCACGTCCACCCCGGCACGAACGACCAAGGACCCAGGACGCGCGTCACGGCCAGCAGGGCGACGGCGTCAGCGAGCGAGCCGACGAGCTTCACCCTCGGTGTCTCCCGGCGGGCTCGTAGCAGCCAGGCCACGACGGCGACGGCCAGCATGCCGAGCAGGGCGAGGCCGACCACGGGCACGGGACGCGATGACGGTTCCTCCCCCAGCAGGGCGAACCCCACCTCGTCGACGGACTGGGTCGTGTTCCCGACGACGATGACGGCCTTGCCTGCGTCGCGGTCGATGGCGAGCAGCGTACGGAAGCCACCGGTGCCCCCGTTGTGCCAGGCGACCTGCCGGCCTGACGGCTGCGTGGTCGTGAACCAGGCGTAGCCGATCCTCGTCGCGGGGAAAGCCTCCCAGCGGGGGTCCATCGCGTCCAGGCCGGGGGCGGTTCCGGCGAGCACCGCCTGGGCGTAACGGACCAGGTCGTCCATGGTGGCGTAGGTGGACGCGCCGGCCGGTCGGAACGCCGGCGACGGCCACGCGGGGGCGGGGCGGCCGTTGTCGGTCCAGCCGGGGACGGCGCCCCGGGGCACCTCGGCGTCGGTCGCCGCGAACGTCGTCGCGGCCATGCCGAGCGGCGTGAGCAGGCGGTCGGTGGCATAGGGCTCCCACGCGTCGTACCCGGCCGCCTTCCCCAGCGCGTAGCCTGCCAGGGTCGCGCCGAGGTTGGAGTAGACGACGCTCTGGCCGCGCTCGCCCGTCAGGCTCAGCCTCGCCGCCTCGGCGAGTACGGCCTCACGGGTGATGCCGGCGTACGGGTTGTCGTTGCGCAGCAGCGACAGCAGGGCCCGTGGCATGAGGCTCGGCGGCAGCGGGGGGATCGCGCCCCGGTGGCTGACGGCCCCCTCGAGGGTGACGGTCCCCACCTCGCTGCCGGCGAGCTCGGGGAGGTGGTCGCCGAGGGTGTCGGTGGCGGCCACCTCGCCGCGTGCGATGGCGTCGGCGAGCAGCAGACCGTCGAAGGTCTTCGTGATCGAGCCGAGCTCGACCGGGTCGGTGGGGGAGATCGGGCCGCGTCCGGGGCCGGCGTCGCCGACCGCTGCGTACGTGGCCCCGTCGCGCGTGACCTCGGCCACGGCGAGGCTCCGGAACCCGGTCCCGGACCCGGCTGCGGCCCGGACCCGGGCCGCCAGGGCCTCGTCCCCGGCCGTCGCCGCCGACAGCGACGGGGTCCACGGCATGGTGATGCCGAGGACGGCGAGAGCGGCGGCAAGCACCGTTGCGGCGACGACCCGGTGGTTCATGGCCGCGATGGTACGTAACTACGTCGCTCCGTACAAGTGATCGCGTGTTGCACCGTTCGCGGCCGAGAGCAGGGCGGTGCTCGCTCGCCACGAGGTCGCGGTCGCCAGGGCAGGGGCAGGGTCGCGGGCAGGTGCCTCGCGGGCGTCACGGGGTGATCGCGGCCACCAGGATGGCCAGCAGCGGGATGACCCGAGGGCCCGGGACCGCGTAGTCGCCCCGGCTGCGGTGCTGCAGCCAGCCCGCGGCCACGAGGATCCGCAGGTGGTGGTGCAGCTGGCCGCTCGTGCCGAGACCCTCGATCCGGCCGAGGTCGGACGTTGCCGTCACACCGTTCAGCACCTGCCGCAGGATCTCCAGCCGGATCGGGCTGCCCAGCGCGGCGAGCGACGCTGCGTGCTCGTCCCAGTCGCGGGCCAGCAGCGCGTCCGCCACCTGCCCGAACTGCCACTGGAGGGGTCCGTGCACCGGCGAGTCCCAGACCCCGCCGTAGACGACGGTCCCCGACGCCTCGCTGCCGGCGAGGTCACGTTGAGCGCCGTCGACGACCCAGGTCGGGCTCAGCGCCGCCTGCCCCGGCTCGTCGAGACGCCGCTCGACCGCCGCCAGCCGTTGCTCGAGCGCTGCGATCCGCTCGTCCATGGGTGGATCGTACGAAGACTCGATGCATCGCGTCATCTCGGGGGACGGCCGTCGCAGCTGAAGCCGCTGGCGGGCCCATCAGCCCGCGGGCGGTGGATCGAGCGTGAACCCGACGGGTGCGGGCAGCAGGCAGGGCCCCGGTCGCCGTCTCCCCGCCCGGTCGATGGGGTGGCGGGGTCGGCGTGGCCACGTGCCGTGCTGCGGTGCGCGTACGCGGCCGGCGGCCCGCCACCCACGGGGCGACGGCGGCCTCGGCTGGACGTGCCGCGCGGCGGTGGGCGTACGCAGCCGGTGGCGTCGCACGGACCCGACCTGTGACCCGGCTCGCTCGCCCCTGCGTGTCAGGATTCCCGCATGGTGTCCTTCGCCTGCCGGCGTCCCCTGGTTACCTTCTTCGCTCTCGCCTACCTCGGCTCGTGGCTCGTGTGGTCACCGCTCCCCGGCCAGCCCGCCGAGGGTTACGACCCGCGATCGTCACCGACTCAGAGCTGACCGTGCGCCGCGCCCCCATCGAGTGGTCCTCACCCGGAACGGGATCGGTCTGGTCGACGCCGAGGTCCCCGCGGCGACGGCCAGGCTGATCAACGTGGTCGCGTTGTTCCTCGGCCCGTTCACCGCAGCGCTCGTCGTGACCCGGCTGATCGGAGAGCGCCCAGGCGCACTGGTGCGCCGCATGGTCCAGCTCCGGGCGTCCTGGCAGGCGTGGGTGCTGGCACTGATCGCCATCCCAGCCGTGATCGCGGCCATCTCCCGGCTCGGCCCGCCCACGGCGGGCGGGCCTCCCGCCGGGATCCCAGCCGATGTGCCGCTGCCCGCCCTCATGGCCGTCCTGTTCGTCATCTTCCTCATGGGTGGTCCGCTCCAAGAAGAGATCGGCTGGAGAGGCTTCGCGTTGCCGCGGCTCAACGCGGCCATGCACCCCGTGGCCGCGTCGGTGCTCGTCGGCGTCCTGTGGGGCTGCTGGCACCTGCCCCAGTTCGCGATCCAGGCGTGGGACACCCCGCACGGCTCGGTGCTCGACGTCGTCGCCTTCCTGACCTTCACGGTCACCGCGTCGCTCGTGCTCGGCTGGATCGCGAACACCGCGAGCCGCAGCGTCCTGCTGCCGATCCTCGGCCACAACGCCCTCAACTGGGCACTGACCGTCGCCCCAGGACTCACCTCCCACGCACCCACGATGTGGTCGGCGGCCGTGGGCTGCGGGCTGCTCGGGCTGCTCGGGATCGTCGTCACCCGTGGCACGCTGGGGCTGTCCACGCCGGCGCCGGCGTAGGTGCGCTGCCGCGGGGCCCTGCCGGACGCGGACGCCGCGGCGGCAAGACACCCCGCTGCCCAGGCCCGGTCGCGCCGCACCAGCTCGTGCCCCGCCGACGCGCGGGACCTCGCCACTGGCCGCCTGACGGACCCCGCCGAAAGGTCATCGCCCCGCCGACGGACGGTGGCCCCGATCGCGCTCCGGCCGGCGTGCCCCGGCCCTGGCCGGGCTCGGCTGCTGGCGCACCGGGCAGCGTACGGGTGCGGCCGCGCGCAGGGGGTGCGAGCGACATCGGGAACGTGGCGGTGAGGGTGAGGTGGGTGCGGCCGCGCGCAGGGGGGGTGCGAGCCTCGTGGTCGCCCAAGCGGCGCCGACCGCCCCGCCTCCGGCCCGCACCGTACGGACGGGATCGCGGCGGGCAGGTCGCGGTGCGTCGACAACCTGAGAGGTCTCAGGTCGGGTGGGCCGGCGCACGGTGGCTGCGGGTGGGGGGTCCTGGAGGGAGGTCCGGGGTGGGTCCGTCGCGGGGATGGCGAAGGGGGCAGACTCCCCAAGCGTCTGCCCCCTTCGAAAGGGCCAGAGTCTAGCCCCCTCCACAGGTGGTCCCTCGGAGGCGGACGCCGGGGGGATTGGCGCCCGCCTCCGAAAGACCACCTGTGGCCGTCCCAGTGGTGTCATTCAACCACGGTGAGGGTCATCCGTAAACCTGAGGAAGCAACCTGAGACGTCTCAGCCTTCGTCGTACGCACCACGACATGGGGACAACCATGTGGACAACTCAATGTAACGTACCTGGCGTGATCCCCTACCAGGGGTTGACACCGCCCTGCCGGGCAGGGTGAGAATCGAACTGCTCTCCTGGAACTCCACCTCCAGGGTCTCCAGTCCCCCGGCTGGAACAGAAGGCGGTCGAGCTTGCCCCCTCGACCGCCTTCGTACGTGGCAAGGCACGATACGCATCTGTCTCGGATCGGTCCGGGTGCGCGACGCCTGGCGGGGACGTCGGTGCCCGCCCAGGCGGGCGGTGGCAACCCCCGCGTCAGCGGCCCCGTACGAGCCCCTGTGGGCGGGCGCCCACAGCCGAGCCCGTCACCGGTGGACGGATTCTCATAGTTCGCCGTCGATGTCGAGCAGCTCGTCGCCGGCGGGAGCGACCGTGACCTCGCCGAGCTGGTCGGGCTCGCGCGACAGGCTGCCGCGGACGAGCAGCACCGCCACCAGCGTGGTGAGCGGCACGCTCAGCACCAGCCCGATCGACGACACCAGCGTGCGCACCACCTCGCCGGCGAACTGCTCGGTCAGCAGGCTCGAGAACAGGGGCCGCTCGTAGATCACGAGCAGCAGCAGCACGCTCAGCACGGCGCCCGCCGACGCGAACGCGGTGGTGTAGACGCTGGAGGCGATGTGGTCGCGGCCGATGCGCATGGCCTTGGTGAACAGGGTGCGGGCGTCGTCAGGCCCGGAGGCGAGCTCCCACACCGCCGACGCCTGCGTGATCGTGACGTCGTTGAGCACACCCATCGAGGCGATGATGACGCCGCAGATCACGACCGACGTCAGGCGCAGGTCGGGGGCGGCGGCGGCGAGCACGAAGTCGTCCTCGCTGGCCACGCCCGACAGGTGCGCCCACCATGTCGCCCCCCAGCCCAGCAGGGCGCTGAAGAAGAGGCCGAAGAGGGTGCCGACGAGCGCGGTCGTCGTACGCGCGGAGACGCCGTGCGCCGCGTAGAGGGCCACGAACATGATGGCCGTCGACCCGACGAGGCCGACGAGCACCGGGTCGCGGCCCTCGATGAGTGCGGGGAACATGAACGCCACCATGATGAACCCGGCGAACAGCAGCGCCCCGATGGCGATCAGCCCCCGCCAGCGGGCGACGGCGACCACGGCCACGACGAACAGCACCGTGAGCACCACCATCGGCACGACGCGCTGGAAGTCGGCGAACTGGTACGCGGCCGGGGCGTTGTCGATGGGGGTGCGGTAGAGCCGGATCTTGGTGCCCTGGCTGATGCCGGAGGAGTAGACGGCCGCCGACACGGTCATGCTCTCCACCGAGCCCGCCTCGGGGCCCTCGTCCAGGTGGACGCTGATGGTGGCGCAGCGGCTGCGGTCGCCGCGGGCCGAGCCGGAGACGCCGTCGCAGTTGATCTCGGTGACGTCGGTCACCGTGCCGTCCACGATCGTGACCCCCGGCACACCCATCGTGGTGTTCTCCGCCTGGATGTGGCGGGAGGTGTCGGTGGGCCACATCCACACCAGCGCCCCGATGGTCCAGATCGCGATCGGGATGAGGATCCACACGAGCACCCGCAGCACCCGTTGCGACCGGAGCGAGTCGGTGAGCTCGGTGGCCTTGTCGGCGATGTGGTGGTGGGCCATGGGGTTGCCTACCCTTCTCGGGTGACGTCAGGTCGGGCCCAATCTACCCACGCCGACCCGGGCGGCGGCTGGTCGCGGTCGGCGTCGGTGACCGTGGCGGGGGCGGCGCCACGGCTCGACGCGTGCCTGGCGCCGCTGCGTCGCGGCACGGGCGACCCGAGCGTGCGACGCGTCCGCGACACCTGGTGGCGGGCCACCCGGACGCCCGCGGGCCCGGCGCTGCAGGCGCTGTGGCGCGTCGGCGGCGACGTCGCGGTGACCTGCTGGGGCGAGGGGGCAGGGTGGCTCGCCGAGGCGGCGCCGCGGCTGCTCGGCGCCGATGACGACCTGGCCGGGTTCGATCCAGGCCGTGACCCGGTGGTGGCCGAAGCGGCCCGGCAGCGGCCGTG
>JBHAES010000256.1:0-2932 GCA_041855725.1 Actinomycetota bacterium | reverse complement strand
TCGCCGCGGCCGTCCGTGCGTCGGGAGGACCCGACCTGCCGGCGGTGCTGTTCGTGACGCACTCGATCCCGACGGCGATGGCCGCCGCGTCCGGTCCCGGCCCGGAGGCGGGCCGCTACGTCGCCCAGCACGAGCGGGTCGCCCGGCGGGTGGCCGACCGGGCGGCGGCCGAACTGGGGGTGACCGGGCTCGCCGGTGAGCTCGTCTACTGCTCGCGGTCGGGGGCGCCGCACGTCCCGTGGCTCGAACCCGACGTCAACGACCGCCTGACCGAGCTGGCGGCCACCGGTGTGCGCCGCGTCGTGGTCGCGCCCATCGGGTTCATCAACGACCACATGGAGGTCGTGTTCGACCTCGACACCGAGGCCCGTGCCACCGCCGAGCGGCTCGGGATGGGTTACGTGCGGGCGGCGACGGCCGGTGTCGACCCCGGGTTCGTGGCGACGCTCGCGGAGGCCGTGCTCGCCGGCGGGCCGGCGACGGTCGGCGGGCTGCCCGCCTGCGGCGCGGGGTGCTGCGGGTCCGGACGCCCCGGCGCCCCCGAGCGACCCGCCGTCCCCGGCGGTGACGACCGGAGGTGACCCTCCGTGCCGTGGGCCGGGCTCCCCGAGGTTCGGCTCAGATGAGGAACCGGTAGAACGGGCTCCCCGGCGCGACCACCTCGACGCGGATCGGGCTCGCGTCCAGGCGGGCGCGCAGCCCCGCATACGAGGCCGGGTCACCGAGCTCGATGCCCACGAGGGCGGGGCCGATCTCGCGGTTCGACCGCTTGACGTACTCGAAGTAGGTGATGTCGTCGTCCGGACCGAGCACCTCGTCCAGGAACCGCCGCAGCGCGCCGGGCTCCTGGGGGAAGTTCACCAGGAAGTAGTGCTTGCGCCCCTCGTGGATGAGCGACCGCTCGACGATCTCCGCGTACCGCGACACGTCGTTGTTGCCGCCGGACACGACCGCCACCACCAGCTCACCGGGCCGCGGCCGCGCCCGCTGCAGTGCCGTGGTCGCCAGCGCCCCGGCCGGCTCGGCGATGATGCCCTCGGTCTGGTACAGCTCCAGCATCTCGGTGCACACCGCTCCCTCGGCGACCGTCATCATCGCCGGCCCGCGGGCGTGCGCAATGGCGTAGGTGAGGTCGCCGGTGCGCCGCACGGCGGCGCCGTCGACGAACGTGTCCACCGTGCCCAGCGTCGTCGGCCGGCCGGCGTCCAGCGCCGCCGCCAGGGACGCCGCCCCCGCCGGCTCGACCCCGATGGTGCGCGTGTGGGGGCTGCGGGCGTGCAGCCACGTCACGCAGCCGGCCAACAGCCCGCCGCCGCCGACCGGCAGGTAGACCGAGTCGGGTTCGCGCCCCAACTGTTCGACGATCTCCTTGGCGACCGTGCCCTGCCCGGCGATGGTGCGCGGGTGGTCGAACGCCGGCACCATCGTCGCGCCCGTGCGCTCGGCCTCGGCCTGCGCCCGTGCGGACGCCTCGTCGTAGGTGTCGCCGACCACGACGAGCTCGGCGTGGTGGCCACCGAAGTGCCGCATCCGGTCGCGCTTCTGCCGCGGGGTGGTGGTCGGCACGAAGATGCGCCCCCGGATGCCCAGCGTCGCGCACGCCATCGCGACGCCCTGGCCGTGGTTGCCGGCGGACGCCGCCACCACCCCGGCGTCACGGTCGGGGCCGTCGAGCTGGGAGATGAGGTTGTAGGCGCCGCGGATCTTGTAACTGCGGACCGGCTGCAGGTCCTCCCGCTTGAGCCACACCTCGGCGCCGGTGAGCCGCGAGAGCCGCTCGTTGTACTGCAGCGGGGTCTCGGCGATCACCCCGGCGAGCCGGGCGGCGGCCTCCTCCACCTGGAGCGCCGTCACCGGGGCGCGCGTGTCGGACGGGGTCGTCGTGGAGGGAAGGTGCGTCACCCGGCCATTGTGCCGCGCTCGGGCCGCGACCGCACCGCCTCGTCGCCCACCAGCTCGGCCACCTCTGGCGGCACCGGCAGCGCCTCGGCACCCTCGCCCGGCCCGTCGCCGCGGCCGACGAGCGACGGGACGGCGGTGGCATCCGCCACGAGCTCGGGCGCCGCGATCGGGCGCAGCGGCTCGTCGATGGCCAGGGGCCGTTTGAGCTCGGCGTCGGTGACGTTGAGGTCGCGGAACCGGCGCGCGGAGACGAGCACCCGTGTCTCCAGCGAGCCGACCGACGCGTTGTACGCCTTCACGGCCGAGCTGAGGGCCCGGCCCAGCTTGTCGACATTGCTGCCCAGCTTGCCCAACCGGTCGTACAGTTCGCGGCCGAGCTGCGACACCTGCGCGGCCGCCTCGGCGAGCGCCGCCTGCCTCCAGCCGTGGGCGATCGCGCGCAGCATCGCGATGAGCGTGGCGGGCGTGGCCACCACGACGTTGCGGCCGCTGGCGTACTCGTGCAGGTCGGGCACCAGCCGCAGCGCTTCGGCGCCCAGCGACTCCAGCGGAATGAACATGACGACGAACTCCGGCGTGCCCGGGTCGGCCTTGAAGTAGTTCTTGGCGCCGAGGGCGTCCACGTGCCCCTTGACGTTCCTGGCGAACTGCGCCAGGTGCGCCTCGCGGTCGCGGTCGTCGTCGGCCTCCTGGGCGTCGAGGAACCCCTGCAGCGGCACCTTGGCGTCGACGTAGACGAACTTGCCCTCCGTGAGGGTCACCTTCATGTCGGGCCGGATCACCCGATCCTCCGACGTGGTCGACGTGGCCTGCTGCACGAAGTCGCAGTGCTCGACCATGCCCGCCAGCTCGGCGATCCGCTTCAACTGCAACTCGCCCCACGCGCCGCGCACCTGCGGCCGGCGCAGCGCCGTCGACAGGGCGGCGGTCTCGCGGCGCAGCCGCTCCCCGGTGTGCTGGACGCTCTTCACCTGCTCGGCCAGCTCGCGCGCCATGTCGACCCGCGCCTTCTCGACCTCGCCGAGGCGAG
>JBHAES010000255.1:0-11082 GCA_041855725.1 Actinomycetota bacterium | reverse complement strand
GCCCTTCCCGGCGGCCAGCCCGTCGGCCTTCACCACGTACGGGGCGCCGAGCTCGTCGAGCGCCGCCTCGGCCTGCTCGCGGGTGGTGCAGGTGCGCCCGGCCGCCGTCGGCACCCCGGCGGCGAGCATGACCTCCTTGGCGAACGACTTGCTGCCCTCCAGCCGGGCCGCCGCCGCCGACGGCCCGAAGCAGGCGACCCCGGCGGCGCGCACCGCGTCGGCGACCCCGGCCACGAGCGGCGCCTCCGGCCCCACGACCACCAGGTCGACCCCGAGCCGCTGGGCGAGGGCGGCGACGGCGGTGCCGTCGCACACGTCGACGTCGTGGGGCGGCGCCCACCGCCACGTGCCCGGGTTGCCGGGCGCGACGTGCACCTGCCGCACCCCCGGGTCACGGGCGAGCGCACGCGCCAGCGCATGCTCGCGGCCGCCGGAACCGAGCACGAGGACGGAGATCTCAGCCACGGCCAGAGCCTAACCGTCCCCCGCCGCCGAGCCCCGTCCGGTCCACGCGCCGGGTGGCCCGGCGGCTAGGCTGCCGCCCATGGAACGTGAGTCGTTGGCAGCCCGGACCGGTTTCGAGGGTTCGATCGAGCAGTACGTCGACGTGATGGTCGAGGGTGTGAGGCGCCAGGTCGGTGACGGGCGGGCGCTGTGCGCCCTGTCGGGGGGCGTGGACTCCTCGGTGTGCGCGGCCCTCGTGCACCGGGCCGTCGGTGACCGGCTCACCTGCATCTTCGTCGACCACGGTCTCATGCGCGCCGGCGAGCCCGAGCTCGTCCGCGACCTGTTCGGCGCCACCTTCGGCATGCGGCTGGTCATGGTCGACGCGAAGGAGCGGTTCTTCACCCGCCTCGCCCAGGTGGCCGACCCCGAGGCCAAGCGCAAGATCATCGGCGAGGAGTTCATCCGGGTCTTCGAGGACGAGGCCCGCGCGCTCGGCGAGCACGACTTCCTCGTGCAGGGCACGATCTACCCCGACATCATCGAGTCCGACTCGGCCAAGGGCGTCGTGAAGTCGCACCACAACGTGGGCGGGCTGCCCGACGACGTGGGCTTCGAGCTCGTCGAGCCGGTGCGCTACCTGTTCAAGGACGAGGTGCGCGTGGTCGGCGAGGCGCTCGGCCTGCCCCACGAGCTCGTGTGGCGCCAGCCGTTCCCCGGCCCCGGCCTCGGGGTGCGGGTGGTCGGCGCGATCACCCCCGACGCCGTGCGCATGGTGCGCGAGTCCGACGCGATCTTCCGCGACGAGGTCGCCAGGGCGGGCCTGGCCGAGCAGGTCTGGCAGTACTTCACCGTCTGCCCCGGCGGCCGCGCCGTGGGCGTGGTCGACGGCACCCGCACCTACGGCGACGCCATCGTGCTGCGCGCGATCACCAGCGTCGACGCGATGCACGCCGAGGTGTGCGAGCTGCCGTGGGAGCTGCTGCGCCGCACCACCGAGCGCATCATCGCCGAGGTCGACGGCGTGACGCGCGTGATGTACGACACCACGCCCAAGCCGCCGGGCACCATCGAGTGGGAGTGACCCCCGCGCTCACCCGCTGGCCGTACGGTCACACGAGGTCGTGGATGAGCACCGACTGCTCGCGGCCCGGCCCCACCCCGATGCTGGAGATACGTGCGCCGACGAGCTCCTCGAGGCGCTTCACGTACGCCTGGCAGGTGGCGGGCAGCTCGTCGAAGGTGCGGCAGCCGGAGATGTCGTCGGTCCAGCCGGGCAGGTACTCGTAGACGGGGGTGGCCCGCTGGAACGCGCCCTGGCTCATGGGCATCACGTCGTGGCGCACCCCGTCGACGTCGTAGCCGACCACGACGGGCACCTGCTCCCAGCCGGTGAGCACGTCGAGCTTGGTGAGGACGATGTCGGTGACCGCGTTGACGCGGACGGCCTGCTCGACGACGAGCGCGTCGAACCAGCCGCAGCGGCGAGGCCGCCCCGTGGTGGTGCCGAACTCGACGCCGTCGCGGCGGATCTTCTCGCCCACGTCGTCGAGCAGCTCGCCGGGGAACGGCCCCTCGCCGACCCGGGTGGTGTAGGCCTTCGCGATGCCGATCACCCGGTCGATGCGGGTGGGACCGATGCCCGACCCGGTGCACGCGCCGGCGGCGATCGGGTTGGAGCTGGTCACGTACGGGTAGGTGCCGAAGTCGACGTCGAGGTGGTGGGCCTGGGCGCCCTCCAGCAGCACCACCTCGCCGGCGTCGAGGGCCGTGTTGAGCAGCAGCGACACGTCGCACACCATGGGCCGCAGCCGCTCGACGTAGCCGAGCAGCCCCTCGGTGACCTCGTCGGCGCTGATCGCGGGCCGGTTGTAGACCTTCACGAGCAGGTGGTTCTTCTGCTCAAGGGCGGCCTCGACCTTCTCGTGCAGGAAGTCCGGGTCGAACAGGTCCTGCACCCGGATGCCGATGCGGTTGACCTTGTCGGCGTACGCCGGCCCGACCCCGCGCCCGGTGGTGCCGATCTTGCGCCTGCCGAGGAACCGCTCGGTGACCTTGTCGATCACCCGGTGGTAGGGGGCGAGGACGTGGGCGTTGGCGCTCACCCGCAGCCGCTCGGCGTGCACGCCACGAGCGGTGAGGGCGTCGATCTCGGCGAACAACACGTCGAGGTCCACCACCACGCCGTTGCCGATGACGGGCACGCAGTGCGGGTTGAGGATCGCCGACGGCAGCAGGTGCAGCGCGTACTTCTCGCCGTCGACCACGACCGTGTGCCCGGCGTTGTTGCCGCCCGAGTAGCGCACCACGTACGACACCCGGTCGCCGAGCTGGTCGGTCGCCTTGCCCTTGCCCTCGTCACCCCACTGGGTGCCGATCACGATCACTCCGGGCATGCTCGCTGCCGCCTTCCGGTAGGGAGACGCCTGGGGACCCGGCCCCCGGGCGCTGACCGGAGCATCCTAGCGGCGAGCGCCGACCGCCTCGCCGCCACGCGGCCCCGCTGGACGGCGCACCCTGGCAGGATGGCGCCATGACGACGCCGCTGGCCACCCACCCGTGCCTCGAGAAGTGCGACTGGCAGCCGACCGCCGCCGAGCGCGACGGCCGCACCCTGTTCGCCTGTCACGGCTGCGGCTCCGAGTGGGTGTCGACCGAGCGCTGGACCCCGCAGCAGGCCGACGGCACGATCAGCCCGGCCGTCGCGGCGGAGCGCGAGCGTCACCCGGCGCCGCCCAGGCCGCCCCGCCGCTGAGACCCGACGGGTCCCCGGACCGCAGGTGGCGGGCCGCGCGGGTGAGACCGCCCGCGCGACCCGCCGACCCCTACTCGCCGACCGCCAGGGCGGCGGCGGGCTTGATCCGCCCGGCGCGGACGGCGGGCACGACGGAGGCGACGAGGCCGGCCACGACGGCGACCGCGGCGATGATGCCCAGGATCGTCCAGGGCACCTCGAGCACGACGGCGACGGTGCCCCTCAGCAGGGCGTACGTGCCGGCGACGCCGTAGAGCAGGCCGAGCCCGAGACCCAGCACCACGGCGACCGCCGCCAGCATGACCGCCTCCAGGGCGAACATCCAGCGCAACCGTCCGGCGGTGAGGCCGAGGGCCCGCAGCAGACCCGACTCCTGGGTGCGCTCGAGCACCGACAGCCCGAGGGTGTTGGTGATGCCGACGAGGGCGATGAGCACGCTCACCGCGAGGAGTCCGGCGACGACGCCCACCACGACGAGGACGACCTGGTCGAGGCCCTCGCGGGCGATGGCGCCGCCGGTGACGTTCACGGTCCACGCAGACAGGCTCTGCGACAGCTGCTCGACGACCTCACTGGCCTTGGCACCGTCCTTCAGCCGCAGCCACAGCGACTCGGTGCGTTCGTCGGTCACCCGGTCGAGGGTGGCGGGCGTGACGGCGGCGGCCACCACCTTGGGCCGGATGACCGCCCGCAGCGTGACCGTGCCCTTCGGACCGGTCACGGTCACCTGGCTGCCGTCGGCGACCTTCGCGTCGGTGGGCAGCAGGATCGTGTCGTCGGCGAGGTGGTCGACGAGCGCCCGGTTGCGCACCACCTGGCGCATGTCGGCCCCGTACGCGACGACCGTACGCTCGGCGCCGGCGACG
This sequence comes from Actinomycetota bacterium, assembly GCA_041855725.1. Classification (GTDB taxonomy): domain Bacteria; phylum Actinomycetota; class Actinomycetes; order Propionibacteriales; family Propionibacteriaceae; genus JBHAES01. The sequence goes on along the minus strand of JBHAES010000255.1, from coordinate 7,017 downwards.
GTGAGGGTGGTCTGGCTGCCCCGGGCGGTGGCGACCACCGACGGGTTCTTCTTCGTCTCGGCGACCAGGGCGTCGGGCACCGTGCCCGCCTGCGGCTGCACGGCGAGGTCGAACGGGAACAGGCGGTCGTACGTGGCGGTCTGGGTGGCCAGCCCCGACTGGGCCCCGACGGCGACGGTGGTGATGAGCGTCACCCCGATGAGCAGGGCGCTGCAGGTGGCCGCGGCCCGCGACGGGTTGCGGCGGCTGTTCTCGGCGGCGAGCCGGCCCGGGACGCCGCCGAGGCGGGCCGGGACGACGCCGACGACGCGGGTCAGGGCGGGGATGATCACCGTGCCGAGCATGAGGACGCCGGCGAAGCTGAGGAGCCCGCCGGCGATGCCGACCAGCAGGTAGGTGACGCTGCCGTCGCCGGTGAGGCCCGGCTTCGTGGCCCCGTACCACAGGCACGCCCCACCGACGGCCACGAAGAGGGCGCCCAGGGTGAGCACGAGACGTCCCGCACGGGTGCCGGTGACGGGGGCGAGGTTCGGGCGCAGCGCGGCCAGCGGCATGACCCGGGTGGCCCGCCGGGCGGGCAGCACCGAGGCGAGCAGGGTGACGACGAGCGCCATGGCGACCGGCACCAGCACCGCCGCCGGGGTGACGACGAAGTCGGTGAGCTTGAAGTCCGTGGCCTGCGAGATCGCGTACAGGCCCGCCACGAGGCCGGCGCCGCCGAGCAGGCCGACCACGCCGCCGACGAGGCCCATCAGCAGCGCCTCGCCGGTGACCGTACGGAACACCTGCCCCTTCGTGGCGCCGACGCAGCGCAGCAGCGCGAGCTGCCGGGTGCGCTGGGCGACGAGGATCGAGAACGTGTTGGCGATCACCAGGGCTGAGACGACGAGGGCCACGATGCCGAACGCCAGCAGGAAGCCCGTGACGTAGCGGACGATCTCGGCCATCTCCTTGCGGGTCTTGGCGAGGTGGTCGGCGGTGGTCTCGACGTCGACCGGCTGCGCGGCGTCCCGCACCTGCGGCAACGCCCTGATCGCGTCGCGGGCCGCGACGGGGTCGGCCGCCGACACGTACACGCTGTCGTAGCCCTCGTAGCCGCGCCAGGCTGTCAGGTCGGCGTACGAGGCGAACAGGATGGGCAGGTCGGCCTGGTCGGTGATCTCGGGACCCGGCTGCACGATCCCGACGACCTTGGCCTGGACCGTGCGGCCCTCCTCGGTGGGATGGGCGAGGGCGATCGTGGCGCCGACGGTCGTCTTGCGGTTCTTCGCCGCGAACTCGGTCACGGCGACCTCGCCGGCGGCAGCGGGGAGCCGACCCTCGACCAGGGTGGTGGTCTGGGTCAGCGTGGGCGTCAGGCGACCGCTCCAGAGCTGCCGGCCACCGCCCCGCTGCTCGGGGAGGATGGCGGCGACGACCCTGCGGCTGCCGGTCACCCCCGGCGCCTTGTCGATGGCGGCGGCCACCTCGGCGCTGATGATCGACGTGCCGCCCTCCCCGTCGCCGTTGCTCTGGGCCGCACCCGCGCGGGGCTGCACGATGACGGCGCTGCCGGAGGCCTGGCCGACGAACGAACGGTTCAAGGTGGCCTCGAGCGAGGCCGACAGGATCAGGGTCGCGGCGACGAAGGCGACGCCGGCCGCGATCGCGACGACGGAGGCGATCAGGCGCCTGGGCTCACGCAGCATCGCCGGTCACCGCCGCTCGTCGGCCACGATGCGGCCGTCGGCCAGGCGCAGCACCCGGTCGGCGAACGAGGCGGCGTGGTCGTCGTGGGTGACCATGACGACGGTCTGGGCGAGCTCGGTGACCGAGTGCCGCAGGAACGCGAGCAGGTCGTCGCTGGCCTTCGAGTCCAGGGCCCCGGTGGGCTCGTCGGCGAAGATCACCGTCGGCCGGGTCACCATCGCCCTGGCGACGGCGACCCGCTGCTGCTGGCCGCCCGACATCTCCGAGGGCCGGTGGCTGAGCCGGTCCCGCAGGCCGAGCACCTCGACCACCTGGTCGAACCAGGCCTGGTCGGGCTTGCGGCCGGCGAGCTCCAGCGGCAGCAGGATGTTGGCCTTCGCGGTGAGCGTGGGCAGCAGGTTGAACGCCTGGAACACGAACCCCACGTTGTCGCGCCGCAGCAGGGTGAGCTGCTTGTCGGAGAGCCGGGTGATCTCGGTGTCACCGATCCACACCTGGCCGCTGGTCGGGGCATCGAGCCCGGCGGCGCAGTGCATGAGCGTCGACTTGCCCGAGCCGGACGGGCCCATGATCGCCGTCAGCTCGCCCGTACGGAACACGGCCGAGACGCCCGCCAGCGCGTGCACGGTGGCCTCGCCGTGCCCGTAGGTACGGGTCAGCTCCGCCACCCGTACGGCGTCTGGGCGTGCCGGCGCCTCGGGCTGCGGGTCCGTCGGGATCGTGGCTGTGGTCATCAAGGCCTCCTGGTCGGTTGCGTTCTCCACCAGCAGGAAACCTATGCGGCGCCCCGCACCGACCCCATGGCCCAGGGTCTACCCCTCGGTAGGGGCAGGGCGGCGGTGAGGGTAGACCTTGGTCTACCCCTCGAGGCACGACGACGGGCCGCCCGAAGGCGGCCCGTCGCGTGGTCGGTCGGTGTCAGCCGATCGTCTTGCCCGCGGAGCGGAGCTGCTCGGCGGCCTCGATCACCCGCTTGGCCATGCCGGCCTCGGCCTGCTTGCCCCAGGCGCGCGGGTCGTACTGCTTCTTGTTGCCGACCTCGCCGTCGATCTTCAGCACGCCGTTGTAGCCGGTGAGCATGAAGTCCACGACGGGACGGGTGTAGGCGTACTGGGTGTCGGTGTCGATGTTCATCTTCACCACGCCGTAGTCGACCGCGTCGGAGATCTCCTGCGCCGTGGAGCCGGAGCCGCCGTGGAACACGAGGTCGAACGGCTTGTCCTTGCCGTACTTGGCGCCGACGGCCGCCTGGATCTCCTTGAGCACCTCGGGACGCAGCTTCACCGCGCCCGGCTTGTAGACGCCGTGCACGTTGCCGAAGGTGAGCGCGGTGATGTAGCGGCCCTTCTCGCCCAGGCCCAGCGCCTCGACGGTGGCCAGGCCGTCGTCGACGGTGGAGTACAGCTTCTCGTTGATCTCGTTGGCGACGCCGTCCTCCTCGCCGCCCACGACGCCGACCTCGATCTCGAGGATCTGCTTGGCCTGCGAGGTGAGCGCCAGCAGCTCCTCGGCGATCGCGAGGTTCTCGTCGCGCGGCACCGCCGAGCCGTCCCACATGTGCGACTGGAACAGCGGGTTGAGACCCTTCTTGACCCGCTCGAGCGAGATGTCGACCAGCGGCCGCACGAACAGCGGCAGCTTCTCCTTCGGGCAGTGGTCGGTGTGGAGCACGATGTTGACCGGGTACTTCTCGGCCACCACGTGGGCGTACTCGGCGAGGGCGACCGCGCCGCTCACCATGTCCTTGATCGTGGGGCCCGACAGGTACTCGGCACCACCGGTCGACACCTGCACGATGCCGTCGCTGCCCGCCTCGGCGAAGCCGGCCAGGGCGGCGTTGAGGGTCTGCGAGCTCGAGACGTTGATCGCGGGGAAGGCGTACGAGCCGGCCTTCGCCTTGTCGAGCATCTCGGCGTACTTCTCAGGGGTTGCGATGGGCATAGGGACTCCTTGGCCTGGGTACGATCGGTCGGGGCCAGTCTTCCAGAGCGAGCCCGCCCGCGCAGGCTCGGGGGTCGGCTCAGTTGTCGAGGCTGGAGGTGTCGAGCCAGTGCCGGCCCGCCGAGAAGGCCCGGATCGCCGAGTCGAGGGTGCCGGGCAGGGTGTCGAGGTACGACAGCGGCACGCTCACGGTGGCGCCGGCGGTGTCGGTGACGACGAGGTCGGGGCCGACGCCGAGCCGGCCGCGGGCCGTGGCGACCTTGGCGACACAAGCCCACGCGGTACGGGTGCCCGCCACCTCGATGCCGTCACGGTCGACCACCACGGCCGTGCCGTCGCCGATGGAGCCCAGCGACCGCTTCGCCGCCTGGAGCTGCACCACCGCGAACACCACCCACACGGCGCTGAACCCCAGCCCCATCACGAACAGCGCCACGGTCGACCACAGGTCGAGGTTGCTGCGCTGCCAGAACCACAGGGCGAGGCAGATCACCACCGCGACCCCGAACCAGATCACCCTCGAGCGGATCATCGCGCGGTAGTGCGCGACGCGCTGGGTGGCGGGCATCGGGTTGTAGCCGATGACGAGCTGGTCTGCCATGCAGGCGATCCTAGTGGTGGGAGCCGGTCCGGCCAGGGGTTCCGGGCTCGCCGCCCGCCTCGTCGACGGTCCAGCGCAGCGCCCAGTGATACATGGCGATCGCCGCCGCCGCGCCCGCGTTGAGCGAGCGGGTCGAGCCGGCCTGCGAGATGTGCACCAGGGCCGTGCAGGCGGCCACGGCCTCGTCGGTGAGCCCCGGCCCCTCCGACCCGAACAGCAGGCACACCGTGCGCGGCGGCTCGTACGTCTCGAGCGGCACCGAGCCGGGCAGGTTGTCGACGCCCACCAGCGGCACCCCCCGCTCCCCCAGCCAGTCGACCAGGTCGGCGACGGTGGGGTGGTGGTGCACGTCGAGGTAGCGGTCGGTCACCAGCGCCCCCCGCCGGTTCCAGCGGCGCCGGCCGAGGATGTGCACGCCGGCGGCGTTGAAGGCGTTGGCCGAGCGCACGATCGAGCCGATGTTGAAGTCGTGCTCCCAGTTCTGGATCGCCACGTGGAGGGGGCGCCGCCTGGTGCCGAGGTCGGCCTTGATGGCCTCGACGCGCCAGTAGCGGTAGCGGTCCACCACGTTGCGGGCGTCGCCGGCGGCGAGCAGCCCGGGGTCGTAGCGGGGGTCGTCGGGCCACGGCCCGGGGTGCGGGCCGACGCCCACGCCGGGGGGCGTCCACGCGTACGGATCGTCGCTCGTCACGGCCCGACGCTACCCTGTGCGAGTGACTTCGACCCTTGCGGCCCTCGCCCCCCTGCTCCTGCCCGAGTGGCTCGACCCGGCCTACATCATCGAGGCGGCCGGCCCGTGGACCCTCTGGGTGGTGGCGTTCATCATCTTCGCCGAGTGCGGCATCTTCTCGATCCTGCCCGGCGACTCGCTGCTGTTCACCGTCGGCATGTTCATGGCCGTCGAGACCGCCTCCGGCGGGAAGGTGATCTCGTACGGAGGCTCGATCGGCACCACCATGGTGATCGTGTTCACCGTGCTGTTCGTGGCGGCGGTGCTCGGCAACGTGTCGGGCTACTGGATCGGGCGGCTCATCGGGCCGCCGATCTTCAAGCCCCGCGAGTCGTGGATCGGGCGCAAGCTGTTCAACCCCGTCTACGTCGACAAGACCCACGCCTTCTTCGAGAGGTACGGGTCGCGCGCGCTCATCCTGGCCCGGTTCGTGCCGCTGGTGCGCACCTTCGTCACCCTCATCGCCGGCGTGGGCAAGATGACGTTCCGCACGTTCATCGTCTACACGGCGGTCGGCGGCGTGCTGTGGGTCGTCGGCGTCACCCTCCTGGGGTTCTTCCTCGGCCAGATCACGATCATCCGCGAGAACATCGACCTGGCGCTGATGCTCATCGTGGCCGTGTCGGTGCTGCCGATGGTGCTCGAGTACGTGAAGCACCGTCGCGAGGCGAAGGCCGCCGAGGCCGACGCCTGACACCAGACGCGAGACCGCCCGGCACCGTGGGTGCCGGGCGGTCTGTCGTCTCGGGTCGCGGCCCGAGGTCAGTCGCGGTAGGTCTGTGCCGCGAGCTCCAGCACCGGGGTGGGCAGGGCGGTGTGGGTGGTGGCGGCCGACCAGACGGCGGCGGCCACGAGCAGGCGGTCGTTGTTCCAGAGCTTGTCGAGCATGGCGTCTTCTCCTGCGTGGTGCGTACGGTCAGTGGTCGCCGCGGGTGCGGGCGAGGTCCGAGACGAGCAGCGGCGTGAGGCTGTTGTGCACGCTCGGGTAGGTCGAGGTCAGCGCGAGGGCGAGGGTGAGCTCGTTGTCACGCCAGAGCTTCGTGAGGATCGACATGGCATATCTCCGTTCAGAGTGTGGTCGTGGGGGAAGCCCAGCAGGTCGGCCGCAGGCCTCGGGGGGCGGCGCCGGTGAGGGGCTCGCGCTCCTCGGTGGGGTTCGTCGTGCTGGTCATGCACCCATCATGTGACGATTCAACCGATACGTCCAATGTCTATCCTGCAACTGACTCATGCCTCGCGCGAATACCGCTGGGTCACTCCAGGCGCCACTGGATCTGGACGGACGTGCCGTCGCCGCCGAGCTTGACGGTGTCGCCGACCGCGACCTGGCCGCCGTCGGGCAGCTGCAGCGACGCGACGGTGTAGGTGTAGGTGGCCGGGCTGTTGTTCTGGACGCCGCCCGGCGCCTGGATCGCCCGGTCGAGGGCGATGGTGTAGCCGGTGCCGCTGCGGGTGATCGAGCGGATCACACCGAAGTCGGTGAGCCGCACCGGCCGCGACTGCGCCGGCAGCACGCTCTGGGCGGCCACCGTCGCCATCACCGCCCGCACCTCGGCGGTCGCGGTCTCGGTGAACATCGTGTAGGCGGGCCACGTCGGCACCACGTACCAGGCGGTGCGGATGCCGCACCCGTAGGTCTTGGCGCGGAAGTCCGCGGGCCGCCCGCCCCACGTCACGTCGGCGGCCTCCATGGTGGCGCTCGCGCCGGGGCCGCAGTACTGCGGGTTGGTCTCGAGCCCGCCGTCGGTGTCGATGTCGAGCACGGTGGTCTCACCGGCGGGGACGATGTCGGCGGGGAAGGCCGCCACCGTCACCTCGCACGTGCCGGCCTTGGCGCCGACCCGGTCGAGGCACCACCGCTGGTCGCTGCGGGTCAGGGTCCACCCCTGCGGCACCGCGATCCGGGCGCCGCCCCCGATGTCGACCAGCCGGGCGCCGGCCGTCGCGGTGGGCGTGGCCACCGGGACGGACCCGGTCGGCGCCGGGCTCGGCGCCAGGGTCTCGGCCGGCCCCGACTCGGTGGGCACCACGGTCGGCTCCGGGCTCGAGGTCGTGG
>JBHAES010000254.1:0-4360 GCA_041855725.1 Actinomycetota bacterium | reverse complement strand
CTCAACCACGCCTACACCACCGCCCACACCAACCCACCCCAACCCCCACCACCCCAACCCACCCACGACCCCACACCCGACCTCGACCGCTGAACCACCAGCCCCGTACGGGTGGTGACGCTGCTCGATGCCGGCGAGCTGAACGAGATAACCGGGAATCGGGTGGCACCAGCATCAGTAGTGCGACATACTAGTGAACATGCACGAGCGACGTCCCAGCCCTTCCGGTCCCGACCAGCTCGACGAGCGGGCCCTCGTCCGGCTGTCGACGTCGATGTCGAAGGCGTTGCGGCACCGTCCCGACCGGATCGGGCTGGAGCTCGACGCCTGCGGCTGGGTCGACGTGGCCGCCCTCGTCGCGGCGTTGTCGACCGAGGGCCGACCCGTGACCAGGGCGATGGTCGACGAGGTGGTGCGGCGCAACGACAAGCAGCGGTTCGCCTTCGACGCCACCGGGACCCGGATCCGGGCCAGCCAGGGCCATACCGTCACCGTCGATCTCGGCCTCGCCCCGGCCGAGCCGCTGGCGGTCCTCTACCACGGCACGGTGGCCTGGTCGTTGCCCGCCATTCGGCGCGAGGGGCTGCGGCCCATGCAGCGCCACCACGTGCACCTGTCGGCCGACGAGGCGACCGCGAGCCGGGTGGGCGCGCGCCGCGGCGCCCCCGTGGTGCTCGTCGTCGACGCCGCCGCCATGGCCGCGGACGGCCACCTGTTCTGGCGCAGCGACAACGGGGTCTGGCTCGCCGAGACCGTCCCGCCGCGCTACCTCACCGAGCCCGACGGCTGATCCCGCAGCCCCGCCGCGGGTCACAGGTACTGCCGGAACTGCGTGGGGCTGCAGCCGTGGATCGGCCGGAACCGGCGGGCGAAGTAGAACGGGTCGGCGACCCCGACCGCCGCCGCGATCTCGGTGCCGCTCTGCGTCGACACGAGGAGCAGCTCCCGGGCTCGGGCCATGCGCAGCCGCGGGACGTAGTTGTACCAGGCACGAAGGTTGGCTAGGTACGCCCGCATCGTCGCGTTCCACGCGACGATGATCCCGCTGGTGCCGCTCTACGTCTCGCCCATGGTCTTCGTGGGCCTGCTGGCTGTCCGGAGCTTCAGCGACATCGTGGCCCACGGCATGACCGCCTGGCCGCGCTCGCTGAGCCTGGAAGGGTTCGTCACCGCTCTCGACGCCGGTATCGTGGGGGCGCTGGGCAACTCGCTGGCGGTCACGGTGTGCACGGTGGTGACCACCCTCGCCCTGTCGGCGACGGCCGCGTTCGTCCTGGCGCGCTACAAGATCCCGTTCCGCACGACGATCCTGCTGCGGATGCTGGCGCAACCTGCTCCCGCCGCAGATCCTGATGATCCCGGTCGCCAAGATCACCGAGGCGATGCGGATCTACGACGGGTTCGGCATGGGCTTCTGCACGTTCGTGCTGCAGGGCTTCATGCGGGCGATCCCCCGCGAGGTGCTCGAGACCGCCGAGATCGACGGGGCGGGAGCTGGCCGCGTCTTCTGGCGGATCGTGCTGCCGCTGTGCCGCCCGGCGCTGGCCGCGCTGGCGTTCACCTGGGGGTTCAGCGACCTGGTCTGGGCGATGACGGTGCTGCGCACCCAGGCCAGCTTCCCGGTCACGGCCGCCCTGATCAACCTGCAGGGCGGGTTCGTGAACCGGTGGAACGTGGTCGCCGCCGCCAGGTCGTACGCTCCTGGGTGGCCCGAGCCGGCAGGGGCGGCCTCAGGTCGAGGGCCGGCCGGGGTCTCGCCCCGCCCGGCGCCGGGAGAGGAGCAGCACCACCGCCACGGCGGCGACGGTGTGCCCCGCGAGGGCGAGGGCGGTCGCCGGGCTCAGCGCGGTCCACCCGCCGCCGGCGACCGGCCACGCCCCGCTCAGCGTGACGCCCACCACGTTCCCGCCGAGGTGCAGGCCGAGGGCCAGCAGCAGGGAGCCGAGCCGCAGCACCGACCAGCCGGTGACCAGCCCGAACAGGAGCTTCTGGGGCACCTGGTAGGCGTACACCGGCAGGGTCGCCCCCGACGCGAGCCACGTGGGCAGGTGCAGGGCGGTGAACGCCACCGCCGTGGCCGTCACCGCGACGAGCCCGCCGTAGCGACCGCGGACGGGCTCGAAGAGCATCCCCCGCAGCGTCAGCTCCTCGGGGACCGCGGTCGCCAGCCCGCCCACGAGCACGGCCCCCAGCGCGGCCGCGAGCACCTGCCGGGGGTCGACGGGTTCCCACCACGACCCCGCCTGGTGCAGGGCGATCGAGTGGTCGACCCCGGCCCGGACGGTCCCCAGGGCCGCGCCGGCGGCGAGCAGGACCCACGGCCCCACGCCGGGTGCGGGGGCGGGGAACAGGTCGCGCAGCCGCCGGCCCGCCGTCCGCAGCCACACCCACAGGGCGCCGGGCAGGAGGATCCCGAAGAGCACGACCTCCCAGGGTCCCCGCGCCAGCGCCGTCGCCGTGGCCAGCAGCGGGGCGCCCCCCAGCACCACCAGCGCCGCCGGGCCGCTGCGGCGCCGCCGGTCGATGTCCGCCTCGGGGCCGGGTCCCTCGTCGTGCACGCGCAGCTACTCCTCCTCGCCGGCAGCCCGGCTCACGGAATCGTGGAAGTCGGGCACCTGGTCGGCCGCGACCCGGTCACCGTACAGGTTGACCAGGCCGATCGCGCCGCGCAGCCCCAGCCACCACTGGTTGCGGGGCCGCCGGGCGTCGAGGTCGAGCTCGTCGGCCATGTGCTCGAGGCGGTGGTGCGTGATGCGGCCGCGGACGAGCCCGACGTAGCTGGAGTGGTGGGTGCCCGCGTCGAGCTGGTCGGCGATCAGGTCCAGCGCGTGCGCGACGAGCTTGGTCGCCATGATCCGGTCGAACGCCGACGGGTCGCCGCCCTGCTGCAGGTGCCCGATGGCCGCCTCGCGCACGTCGTAGCAGCCCTTGCCCTCCTCGGCGAAGATCCGGGCCAGCACCTCGCGGGTGTAGTTCTCGCTGGCCCGCTCGTTGCGTACGACCAGGTAGAAGCTGCGGCCCTTGCGGAAGGTCGCCACCATGCGCTGGGTGTCGGCGAGGAGCTGTTCGAGGGTGATCCCGTCCTCGTGCAGGTAGACCAGCTCGGCGCCCGTGGCGATGCCGCTCATGAGGGCCAGGTAGCCGCACGTGCGGCCCATCGTCTCGGTGACGAAGCAGCGCTGCGAGGCGGCGGCCGACTGCTTGATCGCGTCGAGGGCCCGGACGGCGGCGTTGAGGGCCGTGTCGGCGCCGATGCTCAGCTCGGACCCCGGCAGGTTGTTGTCGATCGTCGCCGGCACGCACACGATCGGGATCTTGAAGGCCGGGTAGCGGTCGCGCTCGGCGACGAGCTGGTGGGCGGCCAGGTAGGCGTTGAAGCCGCCGATCACGAGCAGGGCGTCGATCCGGTGGGACTCGATCGCGCGACCCAGCGCGTACAGCTGCTCGATCGTCGGCAGGTCGCGGCGGGTGCCGAGCTCGGCACCCCCGTGGCCCACCCATCCCTCGACGCCGTCCCACGACAGAGGGGTGAGGTCGCCGTCGAGCAGGCCCGGGAAGCCGCCCTGCACCCCGAGCATCGTGAAGTCGTGGTCGAGCCCGAGGCGCACCGCGGCGCGGGCGGCCGTGTTCATGCCGGGGGCCAGCCCACCGGCGTGGACGATCGCCACCCGGCGCGTCGGCCCGCCGGCCGCGCGCGGCGTCAGCGACGGGGGCGTGGACATGCTCTCGAACAGGGCGAGCATCTCGCCGAAGCTGCGCCCGCGGGCCCGGACGGCCCCCTCGTAGTCGCCGGCGGCGACGAGGTCCTTGACGGCGTGGGTGGCGCGGACCTGCTCCATCATCGGCAGCAGCCGGATCCGGTTGTGGCGCTCGGCGACGACGAGCGGCTCGGCCCCGGGCTCGGCCGTGAGCGCCTCCCGGGCGGCGGTGCAGCCGAGCAGCGTCGACATCCACCGGTCGTACGCGCTCGGCGTGCCGCCGCGCTGCACGTGGCCCAGGATCGTGACCCGGGCCTGCTCCCCGAGCCGGTCGGCGAGCACCTGCTTGACGTGCTCGGCGGTGATGCGGACGCCGGCCCGGTCGGTGGCCCCCTCGGCGACGACGACCATCGACTCGCGCCGGCCGGCCTTGCGGCCCTCGGCGAGCTTGCGGCACATGTCGAGCTCCCACCCCTCGGCCGGGGGCAGCTCGGGCACGAGCACGTAGTCGCAGCCGCCGGCCACCGCCGCCATGAGAGCGAGGTAGCCGCAGTGGCGGCCCATCACCTCGATGACGAACGTGCGCTGGTGGGAGGCGGCGGTCGACGAGATGTCGTCGATCGCCTCCAGGATCCGGTGGAGGGCCGAGTCGGTGCCGATGG
>JBHAES010000253.1:0-5610 GCA_041855725.1 Actinomycetota bacterium | reverse complement strand
TGGTGTGCGCAGCCGCTCCGCCAGCTCGGGGCGGGCCGGGTTCACGGCGATGCCCGCGTCGGTCACCAGCGCGTCGATGTCGCAGCCCGGGGTCACCAGGGTGGTCACCTTCTCGACCACCGTCGGGGTCCGGGACCGCAGCAGCGGGGCCACCACGATCGCCAGCTTCGCGCCCCGGGCGGTGTCGCAGTGGCCGCCCGACGCCCCCCGCATCACGCCGTCGGACCCGGTGAGCACGTTGACGTTGAACTCCAGGTCGATCTCCAGCGCCGACAGGATCACCATGTCGAGCTCGTCGACGTAGGCGCCCTTGCCGAGCGGGTTGGCGTACTGCGCGGCGCTGATCTCGTGGTGGGCGGGGTTGGTGGCCAGGTCCTCGACCGCGCGCACGTCGAAGCTCTGCACGTCGATGAGGTGGTCGACCTGCCCGGCCTGGGCGAGGTCCACCATCGCCCCCGTGATGCCGCCCAGCGCCCACCGGGCGCGCGTGCCCGTACGGGCCATGATCTGGCCCAGGTAGCGGATCGCCGCGATCGACGACGCCCCCGACCCGGCCTGGAACGAGAACCCGTCCTGGAAGTGCTCCGAGGCGGCGAGCACCTCGGCGGCCCGGTTGGCGATGAGCAGGTCGCGCGGGTTCTTGGTGAGCCTCGTCGCGCCCACGGCGATGCGTGCCGGGTCGCCCACGGAACCCACCTGCACGAGGTGGTCGACCTGGTCCTGGCAGATCGAGGTGGGCTGGTTGGGGTAGTCGACCAGCTCTTCGACCAGCAGCACCACCTGGTCGGCGTGGGCGGCGTCGACCTTCGCGTAGCCGAGCGAGCCGCAGCGCGACCGGCCGGTGACACCGTTCGCGTTGCCGAGCCGGTCGGCGGTGGGCACGCCGAGGAAGGCGACCTTCGGGTGCAGCTCCCCGGTCTGCACGAGCGCGGCCCGGCCGCCGTGGGAGTGGATCTGCACCGGCACGTCCATGAGGCCGTGCGAGACCCGGTCGGCCAGCTCGCCGCGCATGCCGGAGGAGTAGATCCGGCTGATCACCCCGTCGCGGATGTGCTCGACGAGCTCGGAGTGCGCCTCGGCCAGCGACGACGACGCGAGCGTCAGGTCGCGCAGGCCGAGGCGTGACAGCTCCCGGACCACCGGCAGCAGCACCCGGTCGCCCTCGCGGAAGGCGTGGTGGAACGAGATCGTGTCGCCGTCGGACAGCCCGGTGCGGGCGATGGCGTCGGCGAGCGTGGGGCACAGCTTGTCGTGGGTCATGAGGCCTGCTCCCCGATCGCGGGCAGCCCGGCGTGCACGAGGGTGCGCTGGGCGGCCATGATGATGGGTCCGTCGACCATCTTCCCGTCGACGCTGATCACCCCGAGCCCCTCCGCCTCCGCCTCGACGGCGGCGGCCACGACCTTGCGGGCGTGCTCCAGCTCCTCGGGCGAGGGGGCGTAGACGTCGTGCAGCAGCGGCACCTGCCTCGGGTTGATGAGACTCTTGCCGTCGAACCCCAGGTTCTTGACCGACACCGCCTCCTGCACGAACCCTTCCTCGTCGTCGACGTTGCCCCACACCACGTCGTGGCAGGCGACCCCTTCGGCGCGGGCCGCGTGCAGCACCGCGCAGCGGGCGTAGAACAGCTCCATGCCGCCGCGGCTGCGCTCGGCGTGCATGTCGAGCAGGTAGTCGAAGCCGGCGAGCGCGATGGCGTCGACCCGGGGGCTCGCGGCGGCGATCTCGCGCGCGTTCACCACCCCGGCGGCCGACTCGATCGCGGCGACGATCTTGGTGCGCCCCACCTCCACGCCGCACGACCGCTCCAGCTCGGAGAGCCGCTCGTCGAGCCGTGCCACCATCGCGCCGTCGTGGGTCATGGGCAGGCGGATGAGGGACGCGCCCGCGCGCACCATGGCCTCCAGGTCGGCCTCGAAGTACGGGGTCTCCATGCCGTTGACCCGGACGGCGACCCGGCGGCCCCGCCACTGGGGGCTCTGCAGGGCGTGGGCCGCCAGCAGCCGGGCCGCGTCCTTCTCGCGGTCGGCGACCGCGTCCTCCAGGTCGAAGGTGCACAGGTCGGCCCCGTACACCCACGCCTGCGAGAGCATCGCCGCGTTGGACGCGGGCACGAACAGCACCGACCGGTCGGGCACCGACACGGTGGCCGAGTACTTGGCCGACAGGGTGCCGGGGCTCATGAGGCACCTCCGACCAGCGTCGCCAGGCTGAGGGGCGCGTCGGTGCTGCGTGCCACCGCCGTCTGCACCCGGGCGCGCAGCGCGAAGTCCAGCGCCCCCTTGTCGACGACGGTGACCACGGCACCGCTCACCCCGAGCTCGGCCAGCGTCTGGGCGATGACGGCCCGTACGGCGTCGCCGTACTGGGTCTCGACGCTGGTGGTGACGTTCACCTCGAGCTCGTGGTAAGGCGAGACGCGCACCAGGGCGTCGCCGGACTCGAGCGAGCCGGCGACCGCGTCGCGTTCGATGATCACAGTCCTTCCTCTCTCGATGTGCCTCTCACGATGGGTCTGTCAGCACGGGTCACGAGGGATCGGTCGCCTCCGGCTGTCGGGCGACGATGCGGTCGTACGTGGTGGGCGGCACGAGCTCGCGGACGTCGTCGAGGCGGCCCTGGCGCAGCAGGGTACGGACCCGGGCCGCCGACACGAACGGCTCGCTGCCCTTGCCCACGCGGGCGATCTCGTGCACCTGGACCGGCGGCGACTCCAGGGTCGGCGTCTCCAGCCAGTAGACCATCTCGCGGTTGTAGCTGGCGGTGAGCACGCTGAGCGGCTCGGTGCCCACGAACCGGTGCCCGATGCCGAGGGCGGGGGCGATGTGGTTGCGGAACAGCTGCAGGTCGATCCCGGCGTGCGCCCGGTCGACGTCGCGGCGGTCGAACAGGAAGTAGCGCGGGAACGTCGACCCGCTGAGCACGTAGCGCGACCCCTCGTGCAGCACCACCCGGTCGGCCACCGGCAGCGACTCGATGCCGGCCTTCACCATGGCGAACCGGTCGGCGTACGAGAACTGCGACCGGTCCTCGCCCACCACGAACACGTGCACCACGTCGCAGGTCTCGGCGGCCTTCGTGACGAGGTACTCGTGGCCGAGGGTGTACGGGTTGGCGTGCATCACGATCGACCCGACGGCGGCGCCGTCGCGCCGGGTCTCGCCCAGCCCTTCGAGGTAGCGGGCGATGCCGCGCGGGTCGTCCTCGAGCAGCACCACCAGGTTCGGCACCTCGGCGAGCGGGAAGAACCCGAGGCTGGCGAACCGGGCCCGGTACTCGGGGCGGGTGTAGACGAACAGGTGGCCCTGCCCGCGGTCGATCGCCTCGTAGCGCAGCGGGATCAGCATCGACCCCATCAGGTTCTGCCCCCGCGCGCTCTCCCCGACGGCGGAGCACTTGATGACGTCGCCGGCCAGCCCCATGCAGCCGACCAGGGCCTCGTCGTCGTGGGCGAGCGACCACACCGCGACGTCGGGGTCGCGGTTGAGGCCGTTGTCGGCGAGGAACCGGTCGAGGCCGGCGAGCCCCCCGGTGCGCTCGAGGTCGTCGGTGGTCTCGATGGTGACCTTGGTCATCTCTCACTCCTCTCGTAGGCCTCTACAGTGGCACGCCGCCGAACACGTACATGCACAGCAGGAAGGCGAAGAAGCTGCCGATGGCCCACTTCGCCGACGTACGCTGCCAGGTGCCCATGTCGACACCGGTGAGGTTCAGCAGCAGGTAGATGAACCCGACGAGGGGGCTGAGCAGGTGGAACGACTGCCCGACGGTGGAGGCGACAGCGATGTGCATCGGGTCGAAGCCGTGGGCCACGCCCACCTCGTTGAGCACCGGCAGCACGCCCAGGTAGAAGGCGTCGTTGCTGAGCAGGAAGGTGCCGGGGACGGAGAGGATCGCCACGACGAGCGGCCAGCGCTGGCCCACCGCGTCGGGCATGAGCCCGGCCAGGGCCTCACCCATCGCCGTGCTCATGCCGGTGCCCTGCAGCACGCCCATGAACACGCCGGCGGCGAGCACCATGATGACGACCTGCACGGCCGACGCGCCGAACCGTTCGATGATGAGGCGCTGGTCGGCGAGCTTGCCGTAGTTGAGCACCATCGCCACGGCCAGGCCGATCCCGAACAGGAGGGGGGCGCTGATCTTGGGGACGAATCCGATGCCGCCGAAGATCAGCAGCACCATGAGCACGACGGTGAGGCCGAGGTTGAGCCAGATGTTCTTGGGGCGCAGCAGCTGGGCGTCCTCGGCGTGCTGCTGGTCGCGGACCTCGTCCCAGTCGGCCTCGGTGAGCTCCTGGATGCCGAGGCGCTTGCGCTCGGCCCGGCCGCGCAGGTACGCCACGCCGACCACCCAGACGGAGGCCAGGATCATGCCGGGGATGATGCGGCGCAGCAGCTCGCCCTCGTCGACGCCGAGCGCGGCGATGATGCGGGCGGTGGGGCCGCCCCACGGCAGCAGGTTCATGATGCTGTTCGCCAGGATGATGATGACGGCGAGGTCCATCATCTTCATGCCGAGCCGCTTGTAGACGGGGATCATCGCGGTGCACACCACCAGCGTGGTGGTGGAGCCGTCGCCGTCGACCGACACGGCCAGCGCGAGCACCGCCGTGCCGACGAGCACCCGCAGCGGGTCGCCCTTGACCGCCTTGAGGATGAACGTCACCACCGGGTCGAACAGGCCGGCGGCCAGCATGAGGCCGAAGTAGAGGATGGCGAACAGCAGCATCACCGCTGTGCCCGCGGTGCCCGAGATGAGGGCGTCGGAGTCGGGCACGGCCTGGTTCTTCACCGCCGTCTTCACCAGCGAGTCGCCGTTGCCGGTGATGCCGGCGATGGCGTGCTTGAAGATGTCGGTCCAGGTGTAGCCGAACCGGTTGACGGCCCCGGTGGCCAGGCCGATGACCAGCGGGCTCAGCACCAGGGCGGTGAAGGGCGTGGTCTTCTTGGTCATGATCAGCACCATGAACACGGTGACGATCAGCACACCGAATGCGGCCAGCCACAGGGTCAGGGTCTCTGCGGTCATGCGCTCCTTCTCCTTCGAAGCTTGCGTGATGACGTGTCGCACGGTTCCGCGGACGGGGTCGGTACGGGTGGGGCACGAGCGTCGGTGCGGCGACCACGCCCCCCGCGGTCGGCAGCCCCGGGCGCAGGGGGAGGACTCCCCGGCGCGGCGGGCCTTGTGACCTCGACGTCGTCGGCCGCTCACCGGGACCCCACCCTACCCGCCCTGACCTGGTCCGGGAGCAGGTTGGGGGAGTTCGGGCGGCACCGGTCGACGGGGGCTGGTCGCTGCCGGGACCGTGCCGTCTCGTACGACCGGCCGCTGCGCTCGACCCGCGTACGGGGCACCGCCGGCCGCGGGACCCGGCCGGGGGTGTCGGCGGGGCTCGGTAGAGTGCACCCCGTGCCCCTGACACCCGACGACGTCGCCCGACTGGCCGCCCTGGCCCGCATCGACCTCACCGCCGACGAGCTCGCGCACCTGGCGCCGCAGCTCGACGTGATCCTCGACGCGGTCGCCAGCGTCTCCGAGGTCGCCTCGGCCGACGTGCCCCCCACCTCGCACGGCCTGCCGCTGGTGAACGTGTTCCGCGCCGACGAG
>JBHAES010000252.1:0-6954 GCA_041855725.1 Actinomycetota bacterium | reverse complement strand
AGCATGATCCAGTTGGCGACCATCGACGACCCGCCCTGCGACATGAACGGCGTGGTGAGGCCCGTCAGCGGCAGCAGCCGGGTGACGCCGCCGATGATCGCGAACACCTGCAGCGCGAACACGAACGACAGACCCGCCGCCAGCAGCTTGCCGAACGGGTCCTGCAGCACCATGGCCGTCCGCAGCCCGCGCGCCACGATGATCCCGTACGCCAGCACGACGGCCATCAGCCCGACGATGCCGAGCTCCTCACCGATCGCGGCCGGCATGAAGTCGCTCTTGGCCAGCGGCACCAGCCCCGGTCGGCCCTGGCCCAGCCCGGTGCCGAACAGCCCGCCCCACGCCATGCCGAACTGGCCCTGGATCACCTGGTAGTTCTCGTCCCAGCTCGAGAACGGGTCGAGCCACGAGCTGACCCGGGTGCGGACGTGTCGGAACAGCCCGTACGCGACGTAGCCGCCCGCGGCGAACGCCGACAGGCCCAGCACCACCCAGCTGACCCGCTCGGTGGCGACATAGATCATCATCACGAACAGGCCGAAGAACAGCAGCGAGGTGCCCAGGTCGCGCTGCGACACGAGCACCACCATGCTGGCCGCCCACACCACGGCGATCGGCCCCAGGTCGCGCGGCCGCGGGAGGGTGAAACCGAGCACCGTGGGACCGGCGAGGGCGAGCACGTCCTTCTTCTCGGCGAGGTAGGCCGCGAACGCGACCGCCAGCAGCACCTTGGCCACCTCGGCCGGCTGGAAGCTGTAGCCGGCCAGCCGGATCCAGATGCGGGAGCCGTTGATCTCCACGCCGAGCGGCGACATCGGCAGCAGCAGCAGCACCAGGCCGGCGAGGAACAGCAGGTACGGGTAGCCCTGCACCACCCGGTGGTCGTGCACCACCAGCACCGTGACCGCCATCGCCACGATGCCCAGCCCCACCCAGATCAGCTGGGTGGTGGCGTCGTGGCGCGGCGGCTCGTTGATCACGTCGATGCGGTGGATCATCGTGAGCCCCAGCCCGGTGAGGGCCACCACCAGGGGCAGCAGCACCGGGTCGGCGTACGGCAGCCGGAACCGGCAGACGAGGTGCGCCGCCACCCCCGTCGCCGCCCAGATCGCGGCGACGTACGGCCAGTTCGCCGGCACGGTCCGGTCGACGCCGATGCCGACGAGCACGTACGCCGACACCCCCAGCGCGAGGGCGAGCACCAGCAGCGCCAGCGACGCGTTGTTGCGCGGGCGGAAGGCGACGACCGACTCGGGTGCCCGGGTCATGTCAGCACTCTTCAGGTGCCGGCGGGGTGGTGACGGACGGGATGACGGTCTGCGGTGCCGACGTGGGCGCGGGCGCGGCAGTGCCCGACGACGAGGGCTCAGGGGTGGCTCCGGCCGACGGTGACCCGATGGGTTCGGAGGTCGGCACCGGCAGGGTCTCGGACGGGGTCGGGGTGGGGGTCGCCTCAGGCGTCGGGGTGGGGGTCTGGGTGGCGGCGGCCCGGTCCTGGCGCTGCCGGATGCACTTCTCGGACTTCGTCCGCAGCACCGAGACGGTGTCGCGGGCCGCCTCCAGGCCGCCGTCACGGACGGGGATGGTGTTGGTGACCTGGGTGGCCCAGCTCACCGGCAGGTCGTTGACCGAGATCCCGGAGCGTTCCAGCACCTGGTTGAGCGGGAAGCCCAGCACCTCTCCCTTGATGCCCCGGTAGATCGCCACCTCGCTGCCGCCGCTGGCCGTGGGCGCCGCCCCGACGTAGTAGCGGCTCTGCGCCACCGCGTACGTGCCGCCGGCCCCGCCGACGATGACGAGCACCAGCACGCCGATGGCTGCGACGAGACCCCACCGGCGCTTCCGGCGGCGTACCCGCGGCCCACGGCCGGTCTCCTGGTCGAGCGGCGACCGGGGCGACGCGGCAGCCAGGCCCGGCGCCGACGCGGGGGCGGGCGCCTTCGGCAGCGGGTTGCCGGAGGCGTCGGTGACCTCCGGCTCGGGCGGGCCCTCCGACTCCAGCGTGATCGCGGGCCGGGCCGCCACGGCCGGGATCTCACGGGTGGCGGCGGCCCCCACCACGGTGGGCGCGGTGACGTAGCCGCCGTCGATGGCCTCGGTGAGCGCGGTGGCCTCGGTCTCGTCGTCGGCCTCGACCACGTCGGCGACGATGATCGTGATGTTGTCGAGCCCGCCGCCGGTGTGGGCCGCCTCGGTGAGGTCGCTCAGCACGTGGTTGAGGTCGGGTTCGTCGAGCAGGTGGTCGATGGTGGCGTCGGTCACCAGGCCGCACAGCCCGTCGGAGCAGAACACCACCCGGTCGCCGGCCTCGACGTCGACGAGGAACAGGTCGGGCTCGTGGATCGGCTGCCCGTTGAGCACCTTGAGGATCAGCGAGCGGTGCGGGTGGTAGAGCGACTCCTCCTCGGTGATGCGGCCCTCGTCGACGAGGGTCTGCACCCACGAGTGGTCGTGGGTGAGGCGCTCCAGCTCGCCGCCGCGGCGCAGGTAGCCGCGGGAGTCGCCGATGTGCACCACGCCCAGCCGGTCGCCGTCGAACAACGCCCCGCACACCGTGGTGCCCATGCCGTCGAGGCTGTGGTCGTCGGCGATCAGGTCGGCCATGCGGTCGTTGGCCCGCTGCACCGCCCCCGCGAGCACCTCGAGCATCTCCTCGCCGTGGTGCCGCCCGTCGGCCTTGCGCAGCTCGGCGATCGCCACCGTCGAGGCCAGGTCGCCGGCTGCCGCACCGCCCATGCCGTCGGCCACGACGATCATCGTGGGCGAGGCGTAGCCCGAGTCCTGGTTGTTCTTGCGTACGAGCCCCACCTCGGAGTGGGCGACGATCCGCAGCCGCAGCGCCATCAGTCCTCCACCCTCATCTGGGTACGGCCGATGCGGATCGTGTCGGCGGGCGTGACGACCATCGGCGCCACGACCCGGGTCTCGTTGAGGAACGTGCCGTTGGTGGAGCCGACGTCGGTCAGGATCCAGCGGCCCTGCTCGTCGAGGTGCAGCGTGGCGTGGCGGGTGGAGACGTAGTCGTCGTCGAGCAGCAGCTCGCAGTCGGCGGAGCGGCCGATGCGCACCAGGTCGACCAGCTGCAGCCGGGCGCCGGCGTGGCTGCCCGTGTCGATGGCCAGCACCCGAGGTTCCTTCGTACGCCGCTTGCGGCCCCGCGGCTGACCCTCGCGCGCCGGCGGGGCGGCGACGGCCTCGCTCCCGCTCAGCTCAGGGCCGAGCAGGTCGTGGCGGATGACGTTGGCGACCAGCAGGACGAACAGCCACAGTCCGGTGAGGAACGCGGCCTTCAGGGCGAGCACCAGCAGGTCGGACACGCGGTCAGCCCCCCGCCGGCGCGTGCACCAGCATCCTGGTGGAACCGATGTCGATGCGGGTGCCGTCCGTCACGACCGCCTCGGGCACCTTCTGCCCGTTCACGGTGATGCCGTTGGTGGAGCCGAGGTCGCGGATGAGGATCCGCTGCGCCTCGCCGGTGCCCTCCACCACGATCTGCGCGTGGCGGCGCGAGATGCCCGGGTCGTTGATGCGCAGGTCGGCCTCGGTGCCGCGCCCGATCACCAGCCCCGGCGGGTTCAGCGGGTGGCGTACGCCGTTGACCTCGAGCACCAGCGCCGCCCGCCGCTGCGCCGTCTGGGACGCGTTGCCGCCCACCACCTGCGCCACCGCGTCGGAGGTCACGGTGAACCGGCCCGTCGGCAGGTCGGGACGCTCCTCGTAGTGGATGCTGATGGGCCCGTTGAACACGTAGCCCCGCTCGGCGGCGTAGTCGCGCAGCTCGGGGATGATCTCGGCGTTCAGGGTCTTGCTGTAGGGGAACAGGCGGGCATGGTCCTGCTTCGACAGCCCGACGAGGAAGTCGTTGGGCACGAGCCGCCGGTCGCGCGACAGCAGCTGCGCCTCGGCGTCGAGCTCCTTGCACAGGCGCGCGGTGATCTCGACCGGCTGCACGTCGCCGCGGAAGGCGCGGGCGAACACGCCGTTCACCGCCCCTTCGATCTTCTTCTCCACCCGCCCGAAGATGCCCACGCGCCCTCCTCTCCTCGTCTCGGCACGACAGAACGCCCCCCGGCAACCGATGGTAGCCAGACTATCCGTCCGCCATATCACGCCGCGGCGGCGCGCTCGCGAACGCGGGGCACCGCAGACCCGCGGTCTGTGGCGGGTGCCGCGGGTCGCCGGGCCGGCCGGTGCGTCCCGTACGGCTGTCACCAGGAGCCGCCGCCCGAGTCGGCGGGGTCGTCGGTCGCGGCGGGCGAGGCGGCCTCGGGCTCGGCCCGCTCGGTGAGCTGCTCCATGGCGGTGCTCCTCGTGGGCTCGGCGCCAGGCTCAGGGTGAGCCGGCGGCGGGGCCCGGTGTCGGGGGTGGTGGTCACTGTACGTGAGCGGCGGGTGCACCCTGGACCCCCGGACCGCTGCTGGGACGTCAGACCCGCCCCGACCGTACAGACTCGAGCCGGGCGCGACTCGAGTCTGTGGCGGGTCTCAGCGGCGGGCGAGCCCGGCAGCGAGCACCATCGGCTGGTGCTGGCCGCCGACATGGGTGATGTCGTGGCCTGACACGGTGAGCTGCGTGGGGTACGCGGCGTGGGCGCGCACCACGGCGGCGACCTGCGCCGGGTGGTGGGACACGTCGTACCACGCGTCGTGAGGCCGGTCCGCCTCGGTGACGATGACCTCGAACGGCAGCCCCAGCGAGCGGGCGGCGAGGGCGGTGGCATGGTGGCAGGCCACGTGGTCGGGGTGGCCGTACCCGCCGTCGTCGGCGTACGACACGAGCACGTCGGCGCTGACGCTGCGGGCCAGGGCGGCGACGTCGGCGGCGACCTCGGCGGGTGTCGCCGCGGTGAGCGCGTCAGGGCCGGCGTCGCCGCCAGGACCCGCGAGGGTGGGGGTCACCCAGCGCATGCCCGAGTCGGTGTAGACGCGCGGCGGGGCGCCGTCGGCGCGGGCGGGCGGGCGGCCCACGAAGGCGTGCGACGCGACCCCGAGCGCCGCCAGCGCCGCGGCGAGCTCGCGCTCGCGTACGGCGACGAGCCCCGGCGTTCCCTCCAGGTGGGCGTACGCACCAGGCACGACCTCACCCTTCTCGCCCCGGGTCGCGGTGGCGACGTGGCAGCGGTGCCCGGCGGCGGCGAGGGCCACCAGCAGCGCCCCGCTGGCGAGGGTCTCGTCGTCGGGGTGGGCGTGCACGAACAGGTAGGCGGTCACGCGCCGGACCCGTGGCCGTGCCCCGCCGCGCCCTCGGCGGGCGGCGGGTCGAGCTGGTCGCAGCCGAGCAGCCGCTCGTACAAGGTGGCGAGGCAGTCGGCCGACGCCGTCCACGAGTAGCGGCGGGCGTGGATCCGGGAGACGACGCCCATCCGGGCGAGCAGGTCGGGGTCGGCGAGCAGCCGGATCATCGCCGAGCCCCAGTCGGCGGCGAGGCGGCTGTCCATGAGCTGGCCGGTCTCGCCGTGCGCCACCGCCTCGCGCAGGCCGCCAGCGGCCGACGCGATCACCGGGGTGCCCGACGCGGCCGACTCCAGCGCGATCAGGCCGAACGTCTCCGAGTGCGACGGCACGAGGGTGAACAGGGCGCCACGGAGCATCTCGGCCAGCATGGGCCGGCTCTGCGGGCCCACGAAGGTGACGTACTCCCCCAGCCCCAGCCGCTCCACCTGCTGGCGCAGCTCGTCGACGTAGCCGGCGAAGTCCTGGCTGACCTCCCCCGCCAGGACCAGGTGGGGGCGCAGGTCCACGGGAACGTGCGCGAGGGCCGCGATCGCCAGGTCGGGGGCCTTGAGCGGCTGCAGCCGCGCGGCGAACAGCACGTAGCCGCGGGCGCAGGCCGGCCCCACCTCGTGCGGCCAGGTCCACTTCGGCTCGCCGCTCAGCCGGGGCCGGAACATGTCGGTATCGACCCCGGGCGGGCAGATCGCCACCCGGTTCGGCTCGGCACCGCACCGCTCCACGACCGTCCGGGCCTCCGCCGCCGAGATCGCCACCACCAGGTCGGACTCCCGCGCCAGCAGCGCCTCGCCCGCCACCCGGTCGGGTGACTCGGGCGGCTCGCCCTCGCTCAGCAGGTCACCGGGCAGCGCCGCCACGGAGTGGTAGCTCTGCACGTGCGGCACCCCCCACTCCCGCGCCCGCGGCAGCGCCGCCACCCCCGACATCCAGTGGTGGCTGTGCACGAGGTCGTACGGGTCGAGCGCCCGCATCGCCTCGCTGAACTCGGCGGTCCACTGGTCGGTCTCCGACTTCGCCAGGCGCCGCGGGGGGCCCGCGTCGACGTGACGCAGCGTGACCCCACGGCACAGGGGCATGACGTCGGGCTGGGCCGGGTCGCTGCGGCGCGTGATGAGCTCGACCGTGTGCCCCAGCGCCACCAGCGCCTCGGCCTGGTGGCGCTCCACCACGTTCATGCCGCCCGCGTCGCCGGACCCGGGGCTGTCGACCGGCGAGGTGTGCATCGACACCATCGCGATCCGGAGAGGTTTCGACGTCCGCACAGCCCATGACTCTAGCCGCACCGCCGCGCGACGACCCGAGGTCTCACCGGTCGGCGCCGATGGAGCAGCAGCGGGCGCGTCGCACCCCTCGATGCTTGATCGTTCTACGATCTCGCCTTCTTGAGGAAAGATTCGAGCCGCCGGCGGCTCGAGTCTGTGCAGCCTGCTGGCCGGGTCTGCTGGGGCGACAGCAGGCCTTGCGTCGGTCTCGGCTCCACCCTGTCGTCAGCTGTCTGGTTGCGTGCTCAGCGACTCTTCGTCGCCCAGCGTGCGGAGCGGGGAGGCGATGGTCCACACCGTGGCGGCGGCGACGAGCGCGGCGGCCAGGGCGAGGGCGGACGGGGCGCCGACCCACTCCCCCACCACGCCGCCCAGCACGGCCCCGACGGGCATGGCGCCCCACTCGACGAACCGCATCGTGCCGAGCACCCGGCCCCGTACGTGGTCGGGCACGATCGTCT
>JBHAES010000251.1:0-4568 GCA_041855725.1 Actinomycetota bacterium | reverse complement strand
GGCAGCATCATCAGCTCGCTGCTCTCGCCGCGGGAGGTGTCACGGGTCCGGGTCGACCTCACCGGCGGCACGCTCGAGGTCAACCACGTGTACGGCTACCGCGACGCCGACTGGACCTTCCAGCCGACGCCTGGCGCCGCCGCGGCGCGGGCGCTGGGCCGCAACCCGGGGCTGGTCGCCGACCCGGCGGAGCCGGTCGACGACTCCGACGACGTCACCGAGGCGGTGTGGACCGGCACGGCGGGACGCTTCGGCGCCGAGGTGCCCAGCAACCACGTCGCCCAGCTCGTACGGCTGGTCGACGACCTCGCCCACGGCCGGCCCCACGAGACGACCCTCGCGAGCACCCGCCCGACCATGGAGCTCGTCACCGCCGTCTACGCCTCGGCGCTCACGGGTGAGCCGGTGCACCGGCGCGACCTGGTGCCCGGTCATCCCTTCTACGCCGACCTGCGGGGCGGGCTCGGCCAGGCCGCCGTCGACGGGAGGTTGACCTGTCGCGCGTAGTCTCGTAACGGACGCGGTGCGGTGCCGCGACAGAACGGGAGACTCGATGACCAACCCGCCCGGTGGACAGTCCTACGGTTACGGGCCCCAGCAGCCCTACGGCCCGCCCTGGTCCGGGCAGCCGCAACCTGGGCCGGCGCCCCAGGGATCGGGCGCGTTCGGCCAGGGCGCCGACCACAGCGGGCCGACGTTCATCGCTCCCCCCGGCCCGGCCGTCGGCGGCCCCCACCCGCCGACGGCGGTGTTCCCCGCCGCAGGTCAGCCGGGTGGCCCCCCGGTCGGCGGACCGCAGTGGGGCGGACCTCAGGCCGGCGGACCTCAGTGGGGCGGTCCCGCGGGCGGCGCGCTGCCGCCGGCGCCACCGCGCCAGGGCCCGAACGTCGGGCTGATCATCGGGGTCGGTGCGGTGGTGCTCCTGCTCGTCGCCGTCGGGGTCTACGCAGCGACCCGGGCGCTGACCCCCGTCGCCGTCCCCACACCCACCCTCGCCGAGAGCACGGCCACCTCGACCCGCTCGACCTCGACGCGCACCACTGCGACGCGCACCACCGCGACGCGGACCACGAGTGCCGCCACCCGGACGTCGGCGACCTCCCGCCCGACGGCGACGGTGAACGGTGACACGATCACGTCGCCGGAGTTCACGGCCACGGTGCCGACGGGCTGGTCGGCGCAGTCGCTGTTCGCCAGCAACCTGCTGGTCCTCGGCGACGCCCAGGGCAGCCGGCTCCAGTACCTGGTCGCGACGGGAACCACCTGCGAGAAGGGAGCCGAGGAGGTGAGGGAGGGCACTCAGGCCACCGGCGTCGAGCGCCTGCCCGACAGCACGTGGGGCGGGTTGCCGGCGACCAACCTGAGGACTACCGGTGCTACGGTCCCCATCCGCCTGACCTGCACCCAGCGGGGCAACGGCCTGGCCGTGCTGCTGGCTCAGGCCCGGGCTGACGAGGCCCGCGTCTTCCAGGACGCCGACACCCTCATCGCGTCCTGGCAGTGGCGGTAGGCCCCAACCGCGTCCGGCGCCACCGGAGGCCCCGGCCGCGTGGGGGCTGCCCGCGCAGGCGACGGGTCTGTTCACCCCCAGGCCGGGGCGTCTTTGCGCGGTATCTACGCTGGACGACGTGGCAACACCGCCGCCATCGAGAGGAGAGACCCGTGACCGACGACCAGCAGGCCCAGCCCACCGAGGCGACCGAGGCCACCGACGCCGAGAAGACGGGCGGTCTCGCCGGGGTGGGGGCGGGGGTGATCGCCGGCGCCCAGCTCGGCACCGTCGTGCTGCCCATCCCGGTGGTGGGCACCTTCACCGGGGCGCTCGTGGGCGGCATCGTCGGCAGCAAGGTCGGCAAGAAGGTCGGCAGCGCGATCCTGGGTGACCGCAAGCCGGCTGAGCCCGCCCAGCCCGAGGAGGACCTCACCGCCGCGCTCACCAGGCTCGCTGCGCTGCGCGAGCAGGGCGTGCTCTCCGACGAGGAGTTCGCCGCCGCGAAGGCCAAGCTCCTCGGCTGAGCCTCACAACGACGGCAGGATCAGCTCGGCGTAGCGGTCGGCCATCGTGCGTACGGTCTGCTCGCCGGGGGCGGCCCAGATCTGCTCGTTGAAGATCTCGACCTCCACGTCACCGGTGTAGCCGGCCTCGGCGACCCAGCGGGTGATCGTGGGGAAGTCGATGAACCCGTCGCCCATGAACCCGCGCGAGTTGAGCGTGCTCGCCGCCAGCGGCAGCGTCCAGTCGCACACCTGGTAGGAGGAGATCCGTCCCTCCCGCCCGGCCCGCGCCACCGAGGCGCGCAGCTGCGGGTCCCACCACACGTGGTAGGTGTCGACCACCACGCCCACCGCGTCGGCCGGGTGCTCGGCGGCCAGGTCGAGGGCCTGCTCGAGGGTGGTGAGCACGCCCCGGTCGGCGGTGAAGAGGGGGTGCATCGGCTCGAGGGCCAGCCGGACGCCGCGCTCGCGGGCGTACGGCACCAGCTCGCCCACCCGGTCGGCGACCCGCTGGCGGGCGGCCACGAGGTCCTTGTCGAGGCGGTCGGCGTCGGTCTGGGGCAGCCCCAGCAGCCCGTACCCTGCCGGCAGGCCGCCGACCACGAGGCACAGCTCGGTGGTGCCGAGGGCGACGCACTCGTCGACGGCGGCGCGGTTGTCGGCCAGCGCCGCCGCGACCTGCTGGGCGTCGGAGCCGGTGAGGAACCCGCCGCGGCACAGCATCGAGCACCGCAGGCCGGCGTCGCGGATCATGCGCCCCGCCTGCTCGGCCCCCACCTCCTGCACCCGGTCGCGCCACGGCCCCACGGCCCCGAGGCCCTGGGCGGTCGCGACCTCGAGGCACTCGGCGAGCGTGAGCAGCCTCGTGGTGGCCGTGTTGAGGGAGAGTCGGCCCAGGTCGGCGGTCACAGCGTGATCTCCGGCACGTCGAGGCGGCGCCCTTCCTGTGACGACCGCAGGCCGAGCTCGGCCAGCTGCACCCCGCGGGCGCCGGAGAGCAGGTCGTAGCGGTGCCTGCGGCCGGCGGCCACGTCGGCGAGGAACTCCTCCCACTGCAGCCGGAACCCGTTGGGCAGGTCGGTCTGCGAGACGTCGCGCCACAGCGTCATGTGGGGGATCGGGTCGGGCAGGTCGGGGTTCCACGTCGGCGTCGGGGTGTCGGCGCGCGACTGCACCTTGCACAGCCGCAGGCCGGCCACGGCGGTGCCCTGGGTGCCGTCGACCTGGAACTCGACCAGCTCGTCGCGGTGCACCCGTACGTTCCAGCTGGAGTTCAGCTCCACCAGCACGTCGTCGCCGCCGGGCGTGCGCACCTGGAAGATCGCGTACGCGGCGTCGTCGGCGGTGCAGGCGTAGTGGTCGCCGTGCTCGTCGACCCGCTCGGGGATGTGGGTGACGGTCTGGGCGTAGACCGTCTGGACCTGCCCGATGAGGCCCTCGATCACGTAGCTCCAGTGGGGGAACATGTCGGTGGTCATGCCACCGCCGTCCTCCTTGCGGTAGTTCCAGCTGGGCCGCTGCGTGGGGGTGTCGGTGCCCTCCCACACCCAGTAGCCGAACTCGCCGCGCATCGAGACGATGCGCCCGAAGAAGCCCTCGTCGACGAGCTGGCGCAGCCGCACCAGGCCGGGCAGGTAGAGCTTGTCGTGCACGACGCCGTCGGTGATGCCGGCCGCCTTCGCCTGGCGGGCGAGGCCGACGGCCTGCTCGAGGGTCTCGGCGGTCGGCTTCTCGGTGAAGATGCTCTTGCCGGCGGCGATCGCCGTGCTGAGCGCGTCGTAGCGGCGCGAGGTGGTCTGGGCGTCGAAGTAGATGTCGATGTCGTCGCGGGTCATGCAGCCGTCGGTGTCGGTCGACCACTCGGCGATGCCGTGCTCGGCCGCGATCTCCTTGAGGCGTGCCTCGTTGCGGCCCACGATGACCGGCTCCACCTGCACCACGTCGCCGTCGGGCAGCACCACCCCGCCCTGGTCGTGGATCGGCAGGATCGACCGGACGAGGTGCTGGCGGTAGCCCATGCGGCCGGTGACGCCGTTCATGGCGATGCGCAAGGTGGTGGTGGTCACGTGTCGCTCCTCGTCGAGTCGTCGCCGGCGGCGTGCCGGGCCCCTGTGGAATGCGCTTTCCACGCTAGAGGAGGGGCGCGAGCGGTGTCAAGGCTCCCGCGCGGGGTCGCGGTCAGCCGGACGTCGACGCGCGCAGCACCACCTCGGTGGGCACCTCGACGCGGGCGGGCTCGTCGGTCGCGTCGGCGAGGGCGAGCCGCATGGCGAGCTCGCCGAGCTCCTCCAGCGGCACCCGGACGGTGGTGAGGGCTGGCACGATGTCGCGCAGCGTCGGGATGTCGTCGAAGCCAGCGACCTTCACGTCGCCGGGCACGTCGAGGCCGGCGTCGCGGGCGGCGGCCAGGGCGCCCACGGCCATCACGTCGGTGACGGCGAACACCACGTCGGGCAGCGTCCCGGCCTCGATGAGCCCGGCCATCGCCTGGTAGCCGCCGTCGCGGCTGAACGGGCCGCTGACCCGCTGCACCGACCCCGCGTCGCCGACGCCGGCGGCGAAGCCGTCGTGGC
>JBHAES010000250.1:0-14857 GCA_041855725.1 Actinomycetota bacterium | reverse complement strand
GTCGAGCACCATGCCCTTGCCGCGGCGGACCGCGAGCACGGCGTCCCGCATCCGGCCCAGCCCGACCCGCTCCCCCGTGGCGACCCCCAGCCGGTCGGCGAGGTCGGCGTAGCGGACGGGTGCCGACAGCGTGCCGAGCCGCAGCTGGAAGGTCACCGCCAGCACCAGGTGGCGGCCCGGCTCGGCCTTGAAGCGGCTGGTGCGGTAGCCGAAGCCGCAGTCGGCGGCGGCGTACGTGCGCACCGTGCGGTCGCGGCGGTCCCAGGTGCGTACGGCGGCGATGGTCTGCGACACGTCGGCCCCGTACGCCCCCACGTTCTGGATCGGGGTGGCGCCGGCCAGCCCCGGCACGCCCGAGAGCGCCTCGAGCCCGACCCAGCCGCGCGCGCAGGCCTGGGCGACGAACCGGTCCCACGGCTCCCCGGCGGCGACGGTGACGATCGCGCCCGCGCAGTCCGACACGTCGGCCGCCACCGACCGGGTCGCCACGAGCACGAGCACGCCGTCGAACCCCGCGTCGGCGACCACCAGGTTGGGGCCGCCGCCCACCACGAGCACCGGCTCGCCCGCCGCGTCGGCGGCGGCCACCGTGGCCACCAGCTCGTCGTCGGTGCGGGCGACCACCACGCGGGCCGCCTCGCCACCGACCCGCAGGGTGGTGTGGTCGGCGAGCCGCCGCGACACGGGCGTGCCCGTACGGTCGGCTGCGTCGGCGGGTGGTCGGTCGGTCACCACACCACCTCGGCGACGGCGTTGCCCAGCACCGTCTCGCCACCGCAGGTCGCCTCGATCGCGACGGTGCAGCCCTCGTCGCGGACCGCGGTCACCCGACCCCGGACGACGACCTCGACGCCCGCGTCGTCGTCGGGGATCACGACCGGACGGGTGAACCGTACAGAGCAGCGGGGCACCCGCGCCGGGTCGCCGACCCAGTCGGTGACGACCCGCAGCGCGGCCCCCATGGTCCACATGCCGTGCGCGAGCACGCCCGGCAGGCCGAGGGCCGCGGCGGCACGGTCGCTGTAGTGGATCGGGTTGAAGTCGGTGGCCGCGCCGGCGTAGCGCACGGCGGTGGCGCGGGTGGCGACGAGCACCAGCTCGGGCAGCTCGGTGCCGACCTCGGGCAGCTCGGTGCCGACCTCGGGCAGCTCGGTCATGCGGCCTCCTCCGTGTGCACCAGGGTGGACCGGCTGGCGCAGACGTGCTCGCCGGCGGTCGTGGCGATGTCGACGACGACGGTGACGAACGCGAGCGGCCCGCGGGTGCGCACCTTCTCGATGGTGAGGGTGGCGGTGATCTCGTCGCCGGCGCGCAGCGGGCGGGCGTGGTCGAACGACTGCTCGCCGTGCACCACCCGGTGGAGCGCGAGGCCCAGCTCCGGGTCGGCGAACAGCTGGTCCCAGGCGCGGGCGCCGACCACGGCCGCGAACGTGGGCGGGGCCACCGGGTCCGGTCCCGCGTACGCCGGGTTCGGGTCGCCGAGGGCGGCGGCGAACTCGGCGATCTTGGCCCGGCTGACCTGGTAGGGCTCCGTGGGCGGGTAGGTCCGGCCGACGTGCGACTCACTGATGGGCATCCCCCCACCGTAGTGGTCGACGCTGGGTACGGCCGGGCCCGGACCAGTAGTGTTCGGTGCGCGAGGAGGTGGCGTGAGCAACCACAGCAGCCCGGACGGGCCGGCGCACGGCGGTCCCTACCCGCCGAGCGGTCCGCCGTGGCCGCCGGCGCCGGGCGCCGTCACCGGCCGCCGCGGCGGGCTGTCGAGGCTCGCGTCGAAGGTCATCGCGGTGGCGCTGTCGCTGCTGCTCACCCTGACCGGGCTGGGGGTGCTCGCCTGGGCGGCGCGCAGCTCGGCCGACGTGCTCGGGCTCGAGCCGGGCGACGGCGCGCCCACGCCCCAGGCCGCGGTGCAGCGCTACCTCCAGGCGATCGCCGACGCCGACAGCCGCCGCGCCATCGCGCTGCTCGCCGAGGTGCCCGACGACCGCCGCCTGCTCACCGACGACGTGCTGCGCCGGTCGAAGGAGATGGCCCCCATCACGGTGGTGTCGGTCGACGAGCCCCACCAGAACCCCGACGGCCAGCAGCGGGTGCGGGTCGCGCTGCTGATGGGTGACGCCCCGCTCGACGTCGAGGTCCACGCCACCCGGGTGGCCGGCGAGTGGCGCGTGGCCGACGCGCCCGCCCGGCTCTACCTGAGCGTGGGCCGCTCGCCCCTGGTGAAGGCGAGCGTCAACGGCGTCGCCCTGCCCCGCAACACGGTCGTGGTGCCGGCGTTCACCGGCACCTACCAGCTCGAGATGGACAACCCCAACGTACGGTTCACCCCGCCGGCGCGCCTCGTCGTCCGGGGGGCGGGCGAGGCCCCCGTGATCGGCGGCATCGACGTGGAGCTCACCGACCACGGCCGCACCGAGGCGCTCGCCGCGGTCCGGGCCCAGCTCGACGACTGCCTCGCGCGGCGCGAGCTGCAGCCCGACCAGTGCCCGCAGAGCATCCGCGCCAACGCGGCCGAGCCGGCGGTGGCGGGCACGGCCCGCTGGTCGCTGGCCACCAACCCCTACCCGAGCGCGGCGGTCGACCTCAACACCACCACCGGCATCGCCACGGTCACCCTCGAGGTCACCTGGTCGCTGCAGGTCGACGTCCAGCCCGGCTCGGGCCAGGTCCGTACGGTCACCCACTCCTACAGCCAGGCCACCCGGTGGGCCGTCGACCTCTCCCCCGAGGCCGAGCGCCCGGTCGCGGTGTACCAGCCCTGAGCACGGCCGGTCGTCGCCGGCACGGCGAACGGGCCGCCCCCGTGGTGGGGACGGCCCGTCGAGTGCCTGTGATCCGAGGTCAGCGCGTCTCGCGGTGCGGCGTGTGCTGGCGACACCTGGGGCAGAACTTCTTCAGCTCCATGCGGTCGGGGTCGTTGCGCCGGTTCTTCTCCGTGATGTAGGTGCGCTCCTTGCACGTGGTGCAGGCCAGCGTGATGTGCGGCCGGATGTCAGCCTGCTTCTTGGCCATGATCGCTCTCTCTTCCTCGGTCCACGGTGGTGGTAGCGGGAGCGGGACTCGAACCCGCGACACAGCGATTATGAGCCGCTTGCTCTACCGCCTGAGCTATCCCGCCTCGGTGCCCCGGGCTGTCGTTCGGCGTACGGCAGCGCCGACCCGGAGCTCCTCGAGCCCCCATGCGGAATCGAACCGCAGACCTTCTCCTTACCATGGAGACGCTCTGCCGACTGAGCTATAGGGGCCAGCCGCCGGACAACCATACCCGACGATCGGCGTCGCGCGCGAATCGACTTCCGCCGACGCGTGCGCCCGGGCGTCCAGACGGCCCCGGACCTCGCCCTGACAAGCAGCGACGGGCGTCTGGGGGCGCGGGGCGTGGTACCGGGCCGCCGTACGGACCGGTGCCCCGCCCACCGACGGGCGCACGCGCCGTCCGGGGGACGAGGTGCGCGGACGTCGTACGGACCGGGGATGGTGGGCCCGGCACCCGGGCGCCTCGGGACGACAGGGCGTACGGAGGGTGGCTGGACGCCCCGCGACACGCGGGGCCGAGGAGTGGCAGGTGTAGGGTTCGAACCTACGTAGGCATTGCCGACGGTTTTACAGACCGCTCCCTTTGGCCACTCGGGCAACCTGCCGTGCTGGCGGACCAGCCCCGCCACGATAGCAGCCTCGGGCGGCCCCGTTCCACTCCGGGGGCCACCGGCTCGCCGCGGCGCCACGGGCCCGACGTCGTCGGGGGGCCGCCACCGGGCCAGGGCCCTCCCGGGACCGGCCGCCGGCGGCGGCACTAGGGTGGGGGGATCGGCGGCCGCCGGAGCCGCCCCCGCCAGGAAGGACACGCCATGGCCACGCCCCACATCAGCGCCGAGCCCGGCCAGATCGCACCGCTGGTGCTGATGCCCGGCGACCCGAGGCGCGCCGAGAAGATCGCCGCCGACTTCCTCGACTCGCCCACCAAGGTCTCCGACGTCCGCGGCATCGCCTGCTGGACCGGCACCTACGAGGGCACCCCGATGAGCGTCATGGCCTCGGGGATGGGGCTGCCGTCGCTGTCGATCTACGCCACCGAGCTGTACCGGTTCTACGGGGTGGAGCGGATCGTCCGGGTCGGCACGTGCGGCGCGTTCCTCGACTCGGTGCAGGTGCGTGACGTGGTGATCGTGTCGGCGGCGCACACCGACTCGTCGGTGGTCGACCTGCTGGTGCCGAACGTGACGGTGTCGCTGGCGCCGAGCCCCCGGCTGCTGCGGGGGGCGATGGACGCCGCCGACGCGCTCGAGGGCACCCGGGTGCACGTGGGGCCGTGCCTGGCGAGCGACCACTTCTACCTCAAGCGCCCGCAGACCGTCGAGGCGCTGGAGTCGATCGGCACCCTCGCGGTGGAGATGGAGGCGGCCGGCCTCTACTCGGTCGCCATGCTGGAGGGCAAGGAGGCCCTGGTGGTGCTCACGGTCTCCGACCACCTCAAGGGCGGTGCGGCCGACCTCACCAGCGAGGAGCGGGAGAGCTGCTACCGCTCCATGGTCACCGTCGCCGCGGGCGCGCTGCGGGCCTGACCGGGTCAGGCTAGCGCGTCCATCACATTCTGGTTGCGACGCGCCGGTCCACCTTGACACTGGCCTCGGAGCCGGTCTTTGATCGAGCCGCGGCACGGGGAGCCGCTGAGTGGAGGGAGCGTGATGCCTGGTCGGGTCGCGGTCGTGGGCAGCGCCAACCTTGACCTCGTGACGCTGACCCCCACCCTGCCCGTGCCCGGCGAGACGCTGCTCGCGTCGTCCTACACCGAGCTGCCCGGCGGCAAGGGGTCCAACCAGGCCACCGCCGCGGCCCGCATGGGCGCCCACGTCTGCTTCGTCGGCCGCCGCGGCCACGACGCCGCCGGCGACCTGCTGGCCGACACCCTCGCCGCCGAGGGCGTCGACATCACCTGCTTCGGCCACGCCGACGGCCCCACCGGTCGGGCGCTCGTCATGGTCGACGAGCAGGCCGAGAACTCCATCATCGTGGTACCCGGCACCAACGGCCTGGTCACCCCGGACGCCGTGGCGCAGGCCGGTGCCGCGGTCACCGACGCCGACGTGGTGGTGTGCCAGCTGGAGGTGCCGCTCGACGCCGTCGCCGCGGCCGCCCGCGCGGCCACCGGCCGGTTCGTCCTCAACCCGGCCCCCGCCCAGCCGCTGCCGCCCGACCTGCTGGCGCGCGTCGACGTGCTCGTGGTGAACGAGACCGAGTACGCCACCGTGCTCGGCTCCCCGCTGCCCGCCGACCTCGCCGAGATCGCCGAGGTGGCCGCCCGCCCCGGCATGCCCGCCACCCTCGTCGCCACCCTCGGGGGGCGCGGCGCCGCCGTGTGCCACGAGGGGCAGGTCACCCTCGTGGCGCCGCCCCCGGTCGAGGTGGTCGACACCACCGGCGCGGGCGACACCTTCGTGGGCGCGCTGGCGGCCGAGCTGGCCGGCGGCGCACCCATGGCCGAGGCGGCGCGCCGCGCCGTCACGGCCGCATCGCTGTCCACCCGCAGCCTCGGGGCGACGCAGGGCATGCCGCGTCGCGACGAGGTGCTGGCGGCAGCCCGCCAGACTCCCGGCGCGGTCACCGGCCGCGCCGGAGACCCCCAGGACCGTGCCCTCGACTGAGGTCACCACCGCACTAAGGAGAGACATGGATCGCAGGACCCTGATCGGAATCGGCGCCGCCGGCGCCGCCGGCCTGCTCGTGACCGGCTGCTCGTCGTCGACCGCCACCACGGGCTCGTCCGGCTCGGCGTCCTCGGCGACCGGCACCACCAAGAAGTCGGTCGTCAACGTGGTCAACGGCCCGCTCGGCGACGCCAGCTTCTTCGACGACGCCGAGCGCGGCATGAAGAAGCTCGAGAACGCCGGGCACAAGGTGAAGACGGTGCAGTCCGAGGCCAACAACCCGGCCCAGTGGAAGACCAACGTCGAGTCGGTGTCGACCGGCCAGTGGGACATCGTCGTGGTCGGCTCGTCGCAGATGACCGACATCGTCGAGGCAGCCGCCAAGAAGTTCCCCAAGCAGATGTACATCATCTACGACGACGAGCCCAAGACCATCCCCGAGAACCTCGCGCCCATCCGCTTCAAGCAGAACGAGGGCTCGTTCCTCGCCGGCGCGCTGGCCGCGCTCGTGGTGACCAGCACCGACAAGTTCCCCAACGCCAAGGGCGGCCAGAAGACCATCGGCATGGTCGGCGGCATGGACATCCCGATCATCAACGACTTCCTCGCCGGCTACAAGAAGGGCGCCGAGTCGGTCGACCCGTCGGTGCAGGTCAAGGTCAGCTACATCGGCAACTTCACCGACGCCCAGAAGGGCTACGACCAGGCGAAGGCCATGTACGACCAGGGGTGCGACGTGGTGTTCCAGGTCGCCGGCGGCGCCGGCAACGGCGTGCTCAAGGCCGCCAAGGAGGCCGGGCGCTACGCCATCGGTGTCGACTCGAACCAGAACGACATGCAGCCGGGCCACATCCTCGCCTCGATGCTGAAGAACATCGGCGACGGCATCGTCACCGCGGTCACCGCCGCCGGCGAGGGCAGGCTCGCCTACGGCAAGTCCACCTCGTACGGTCTGGCCAACAAGGGCGTCAGCCTCACGTTCGAGAAGAACGGTGACATCGTGCCCGCCGACGTCCAGGCCAAGGTCGCCGAGCTCGCCCAGCAGGTGGTCGACGGCAAGATCACCGTGCCCACGACGCTCAGCTGAGCCGACCGAAGCGGCCCGTGGCCGGCAGCCGCGGCAGAGGGCCCCTGGTCGATCGACCGGGGGCCCTCCCCACGACCGGCCCCGGGCACGCTCCGCCGGGGCTGGTGGGGCACGTCGCTCCCGCCGCCCCACCTGTCGGCACCACTATCCTTCGACCCAGGCCGCACCGGCCGTGACTCGACGATGAGGGGACCCGTGACTCCACCACTGCTCCAGCTGCGAGGGCTGACGAAGACGTTCGGCTCCAAGGTGGCCAACGACAGCATCGACCTGGTCGTCCAGGCCGGCCGGGTCCACGCGATCGTGGGCGAGAACGGTGCCGGCAAGACGACGCTGATGTCGATGATCAACGGCACGGCCACGCCCGACTCCGGCGAGATCCGGTTCGACGGCGACCCTGTCCGCATCACCACGCCCAAGCATGCCGACGCGCTCGGCATCGGCATGGTCTTCCAGCACTTCAAGCTGGTGGGCTCGCTCACCGTGGCCGCCAACGTGTTCCTGGGCCGCGAGAAGACCACCGGCGTCGTGCTGGACGAGAAGGCCATGGAGGCCGAGGTGAGCCGGCTGTCGGAGCAGTTCGGCCTCGAGGTCGACCCGACCGCGATCACCAGCACGCTGTCGGTCGGCGAGGCGCAGCGCGTCGAGGTGCTGAAGGCGCTCAGCCACGACACCCGGCTGCTGATCCTCGACGAGCCCACCGCCGTGCTGACGCCGCAGGAGACCGACGACCTGTTCGTCGTGGTGCGCGACCTCGCCAAGCAGGGGGTCGCCGTGGTGTTCATCTCGCACAAGCTCGACGAGGTGCTGGCGATCGCCGACGAGGTCACGGTGATCCGCGACGGCCGCTCCATCGCCACCCTGCCCGCCGCGGGGCTGTCGAAGGAGGACATCGCCTCGATGATGGTGGGCCGCGAGGTGCTGCTGCGCATCGAGCACACCCCGGCCACGCCCGGCAGCGAGGTGCTGCGCGTCGACGACCTCGTCGTCATCGACGAGCGCGGCCTGCCGGCGGTCAACCACCTCAGCCTGTCGGTGCGCGCCGGCGAGATCGTCGGCATCGCCGGCGTCGAGGGCAACGGCCAGTCCGAGCTGACGGCCGTGATCGCCGGCCTGCTGCGGCCGACCTCCGGCTCCGTGGTGCTGAACGAGGCGCACATCACCTACGCCTCGGTGCACGACCGCCGCCGGCGAGGGCTCGCCTACATCCCCGAGGACCGCCACCACGTCGGCACCGCGCCGGGCCTGTCGGTGGCCGAGAACGTGGGCGCCACCCACCTGCGGCCACCCGTCGCGAAGCGCGGCTGGATCAGCTCCGCCGCCCTCCACGGGCTCGCCGACAGCCTCATCGACCGGTTCGACATCCGCGGCGCCGACACCGACACCCCCGTGGGGTCGCTGTCGGGCGGCAACATGCAGAAGGTCGTCATCGCCCGCGAGTTCGAGTCCGACCCGGCGGTGCTCGTGGTGTCGCAGCCGACCCGCGGCGTCGACGTGGGCGCGATGGAGTTCGTGCACCGGGCCCTCGTGGCGGCCCGTGACCGCGGCGCCGGCGTGCTGCTGGTGTCGGCCGACCTCAACGAGGTGATGAGCCTGTCGGACCGGCTGCTGGTGATGCACCGCGGCGGCATCATCGCCGAGTTCACCCAGGAGACCATGACCGAGACCGCCGTCGGCCTCGCCATGGCGGGCGTGGAGGTCGACGACGACGCGGTGGCCGAGGCCGAGCAGGCGCACGCCGAGAAGGTGGCGAAGGTCGCCGAGGAGGTGCAGGCCGCCCACGCCGACGAGCCGACCGAGGCGGTCGCGGAGGCCGTCGCCGAGGTGGTGGCCGAGGTCGCCGTCGCACCCGACGACGACGCCCCGCCCGCGCCCGAGGTCGCCCCCGTCGACCTGACCGACCTGAAGCCGGTCCGCGTCCGGCGGGCGCGCAGCCGTACGGTGAGGACGATGCTGGAGGCGGCGGTGCAGCCCGCTGTGGCCCTCGTCGCGGCGCTGCTCGTGGGCGCGGTGATCATCGTGGCCCTGGGCAAGGACCCGCTCGCCGCCTACTGGCAGCTGTTCTTCGGCAACTTCGTCACCCCCCGCGGCGAGATCAACCCCTACGGCATCGCCGCGCTGATCTCGCAGGCGATCCCGCTGATGATCCTGGCCGCCGGCGTCATCGTCAGCTTCCGCGCCGGGTTCTTCAACATCGGCGGCGAGGGCCAGCTCTACATGGGAGCGTTCTTCGGGTCGATCTCGGCGCTCGCGGTCAAGGACGTCCTGCCCGGGCCGGCGGTGATGGTGGTGGCCCTCGTGGTCGGCACCTGCTGCGGCATGGTGTGGGGTCTCATCCCCGGCACCCTGCTGGCGTTCCTGAAGGTCGACATCATCGTGACCACGCTGCTGATGTCGACGATCGCGGTGCTGTTCACCGCGTTCATGGTGGCGCAGGGTCGGTTCCAGGACCCGAGCGTCGGCACGCAGGCGACCGCCCAGCTCGGCGAGGACGACCTCATGCCGCTGTTCTGGCCCGAGTACGGCATCGGTCTCGACCTCGTGCTGGCGCTGGTCGTCGCCGTGGCGCTGGGCCTGGTGCTCACCCGCTCGGTGTGGGGCCTGCGGGTGCGCGAGCTCGGCGAGATGAACCGGTTCGCGGAGTACACCGGCGTCAGGTCCTGGGCGATGGCCATGCAGGTGATGGCCGTCTCGGGCGCCACCTCCGGTTTCGCGGGCGCCCTGTTCCTGCTGGGCCAGAACTCGCAGGGCGGCCGGTTCCTGCAGACCTTCTCCCCCGCGTACGGGTTCACCGCCCTGACCGTGGCCCTGCTGGCACGGCTCAACCCGTGGGCGGCGATCGGGGTGGCGTTCTTCTACGCCAACATGGTCGCCGGCGCGAACCAGATGCAGATCAACGCCGACGTGCCGTTCCAGATGCAGGCGGTCGTGCAGTCGATCATCATCGTGACCGTCACCGCCACGCTGAGCCTGTCGTGGTGGCGCCGCCGCCGCGCGCCGGAACCGGCCGCCGCGACCACCACCGCCGACGCCACCGCGTCGGTGCCCGCCGCGACCGAGGAGCCGAAGGCATGAGCGACCTGATCCCGCACCTGTTCACGCTGTCGTTCCTGGGCGTGGTGCTGCTCAAGACGACCCCGCTGCTGTTCGCCTCCATCGGGGGCGCCTTCACCCAGCAGGGCGACATCCTCAACATCGGCCTCGAGGGCATGATGCTCATCGCGGCGTTCACCGCCGTCGCCGCCGGCTCGGCCGCCCGCAGCTGGGAGGTCGGCGTCGCCGCCGCCGTCGGGTCGGCGCTGCTCATCTCGCTGCTGTACGCGGTGATGACGCTGCTGCTCAAGGCCGACTTCATCGTGGTCGGCATCGGCATCAACCTGCTCGCCGCCGGCCTCAGCGTGCTGCTGCTGCTCACCTTCTACGACAGCCCCGGCTCGACCCCCGCCTCGGCCGCCATCGAGCTGCCGAAAGTCTTCGGGCAGACGCCGCTGGTGCCGCTGGCGTTCCTGTCGGTGCTGATGTTCTGGTTCGTGCTCTACAAGACCCCGTACGGGGTGCACCTGCGCGCGGTGGGCCAGGACCTGCCGGCGGCCACGGCGGCCGGCATCGACGGCACCCGGGTGAAGTTCATCTCGATCCTCATCTGCGGGGTGCTGTGCGGGTTCGCCGGCGCCCAGCTGTCGATGGCGACGCTCGGCCAGTTCAACGCCGGCATGACCGCGGGCCGCGGCTTCATCGCGGTGGCGGCGCTCACCTTCGGCCGGGCCCGGCCCGTGATGACCATGCTCGCGGCGCTGCTGTTCGGCGCCACCGAGGCGTTCGCCGACCGGCTCAACCTCGCCGGCATCAACTCCAACCTGGCGAACATGACGCCCTACATCATCACGATCGTCGCGCTCACCGTGGCGGCCGTGGACCTCGGCAAGCGTCGCCGGCTCAAGCTCGCCGCCGCCCACGCCTGACCCGGGGACGCCCTGGGCGGCCGACCGGACACCGCGCCGCCCAGGGACGGAGACGACGAGCACCGCAGCCACGTCGGTACCACTGACCTGGCCGGCGGCACACCGACGGGCCTGTCACCCGC
Organism: Actinomycetota bacterium; assembly: GCA_041855725.1. Lineage (GTDB taxonomy): Bacteria > Actinomycetota > Actinomycetes > Propionibacteriales > Propionibacteriaceae > JBHAES01. The sequence continues at coordinate 4,041 of JBHAES010000250.1, read as the reverse complement.
ACCGGCGACCTGACCGAGGAGCTGTCAGACCTGCCTGCTGGGATCAGGCACATGATCGTCGCAGCAGGGTGGGTGCTGATCGTGGCAGCGGCGTGGCTGCGGGCGGGTGGTCCGGGAGCCACCGCGTCGGCGGCGGGTAGGTCCGCCGCCGGGGCGAGGCGCGCCGATGGCGCCGTGCCGCCTGTACGCTTGCGCCCGTGGAGACCTGGTACCGGCCGCCGGCATGGCAGGTGCTGGGGTGGCAGCAGGTGCGGCCGTTGCCCGACGAGCGCACCCAGGTGGTCGTCGTCGGGGGCGGGCTCTCCGGCTGCGCGGCCGCCACGGCGGCGGCCCGTCGCGGCGTCCGTACGGTGCTGGTGGAGCCGCTGCACCTGCTCGGCGGGCAGATGTCGGCTCGCGGGGTCGGCGCCGGCGACACCTACGCCAGCGGCTGGGAGACCACCAGCCAGGGGCTGTGGAAAGAGGTCATGGACCGGGTGCGCCGCATCCACGACACCGAGATGGACGGCAAGGCCACCGACACCAACGGCTACCAGAGCCCCACCTTCGCCGCCAACGCGATCGTGGTCGACCGGGCGCTCACCGAGATGCTGTTCGAGGCAGGCGTGGAGGTGTTCCGCAACTGCCCCGTCACCGCCGCCACCGCCACCGACCGGGGCGCCACGGTCACCGCGGGCGGCACGCTGGCCTGCGACGTGGTCGTCGACGCCACCGAGGACGGGTCAGTCCTCGCGCTCACCGGGGTGACCCACCGCATGGGCAACGCGGTCGTCGCCGGCGGGGTGCCGAGCCGTCCGTACGACCAGATCAACATCCAGGACATCACGTGGCCGGCGGTGGTGCGCCGCTACGACGACGGCGTCCCGCCCCGGCTGCGGTGGACGGGGCCGGCCCTGTCGAGCTACCCGCAGTACCGCGAGGGGGTGGCCCGGCGGTTCCCGCAGAAACCGTGGGACGAGCCGGGCGACACCAACGGGTTCGCCGGGTTCCGGGGGCTGCCCGACATCGGGGCGCCGGGGACGTACTCGGCCGCCCAGACCGACCTGATCACCCGCACGTCGCTCAACTACACCAACGACCTCGCGGTGAAGGCGGCCTACCACACCGACGAGGCCTACCGGTTCCGCATGGACCGCATCGCGATCGACCGTACGCTCGCGATCATCTACTACCTGCAGGTCGAGCTGGGGCTGCCGTGGGCGGTCGCCGAGGACGAGGGGTTCGCCGAGGGCCCGCCGTCACCGGCCCGCGACGAGCTGCTGCGCAGCTACCCGGCGTGGGCGCGCCACCTGGCGCTCGCCCCCTACATCCGGGAGTCGCGGCGGCTCGTGGGCGTCACCACCATGACCTACGGCAGCGTGGGCCGCACCGCCACCACGATGGCCCGCTGGCAGGCGTCCACCGTGGCCGTCGGGCACTACCCGTTCGACATGCACGGCTCCGTCGAACCCGACGACTTCGAGGCCGAGCTCGGCGAGACGGAGTTCCCGCCGGTGCACCCGGGCGCCTTCCCGATCCCGTTCGAGGCCCTCGTGCCGCCGACCCCGGTGCGGCTCATCGCCGCCGAGAAGAACCTGTCGGCCTCGCGCACCGTCTGCGGCGGGGTGCGGGTGCACCCGTCGGTGACGGCGGTGGGGCAGGCGGCCGGGATCATCGCCGCCGGGGTCGTGAAGCTCGCGACCGCCCCGCGCGACGTGCCCGTCACGGCCGTGCAGTACGCGCTGCTGGAGGAGGGAGCCCTGCTGCTGCCGGCCCCGGTGGCCGGCCAGGTGTCGGGCGAGGACCTGCGGGCCCTGTCGCTGGCGCTGCTGTCGGACGACCCCGTCGCCATGCTCGACGCCCGCCGCACCAGCGTGCAGGTGCCGACCTCGCGGCTGCCGGGACTGCTCGCGGGCGGCACACGCACGGCGCTGGCCGCGAAGGGACGGATCTGATGCGCCGCCGGACGCTGCTGGGGGCCGCGGCGGCCGCCCCGCTGGCGGGGTGCGTCGGGCTGCCGTCGTTCCTCCGCGAGCCGTCGGCGGCGCCGGGGACGCTGGCGACGATGCTCGACGACCAGGGGTTCTGGTGCGGGGCGCGTCCCGACGCCGACCTGCTCACCAACGCGCTGCTCGCGTTCCAGAAGGCGCACGGGCTGGCGCCGACCGGCACCGTCGACGGCGCCACCCAGACCGCCCTCACCCGCGCCACCCCCTACCGCGGGAAGGTCGACACCGGGCACGCGCTCGAGATCGACCTGCGCCACCAGGTGGCGGCGCGCACTCGCGACGGCGTGCTGCTGGTCGGCGCCAACGCGTCGGTACCGCCCACCGACACCGTCCGGCTGGGTGAGCGAGAGGTGCGCAGCGGACTGCCGACGGGCAGGTTCCGGCTGCGGTCGAGCGACGGGCTGCTCTCGTTCCTGCCGCCCTACGAGGTGTACGGCCAAGGCGGGCTGCTCGTCGACTCCACCGCCACGCGCGGGGTCGCGCTGCCGACTCCGGTGCTCGACGAGCTCAACCGGCGCGAGCTGCTCGCCCCCGGCCTGCTCGTGCTCGTCTACTGACCCGGTCGACACCACCTCAGACCAGGCCCACCGAACCGGTCCGCGGCCTCGAGCAGCACCCCTCACGCGCCAGCGGGCAGGCGTGGCGCAGAGGCGGGTAACGGTGCGGGCGGCGTCAGGACGACGCCCACGGGCCGGGAGCGCCCTGGCCCCCACCTCGGGTCAGGGGCTGGCGGGCGTGCGGCCCCACGGTACCCGTCCCGCCGGACGCGTCAGGTCCTCGTCCGGTGGGCGTCGACCCAGGCCCGCAGGGAGTCGTCGGTGGCGAGGGCGGCGCGGGCGACCGTGACCCAGCCCGGCCCCATGGCCCGACCGGCTCCCATCTCGGCGGGGCTCGCACCGGGTTCGGCCAGCGCCGGGCGGCTGCGTCGGGGCCGACGCGGGCGAGCAGGTCGCCGGTCCCCTGCGCCACCCGACGCACCCGCGAGGCGCCCGGCACGGTACCGGGCCCACGGGAGGCCCTTCGTCGCGTCGACGCGGCCCCGTACCCCCTACGCCAGCCCGTACGCCTGGAGGAGGGCGGCGGCGGTGGCCGGCAGCGAGTGGTCGGCGGCGTGGCGGCGCGACGTGGCGGCGACCTGCGCCCGCCGCTCGGCGTCGTCGAGGACCCGCAGCACCTCGGCTGCGGCCGCTGCCGGGTCGTCGGGCACGAGCTCGAGGCCGAGGCCGTCGGCGTACGGGCGGCGCCGCACCAGGATCGGCACGCCCCAGCCCGCGACCTCGAGCAGCGCCATGGGGGCGGCGTCCCAGGCGGCGGTGTGCAGCATGAGGTCGGCGTCGGCGAGGTGGGCGGGCACGTCGGCGCGCGGCAGCCAGCCGGTCACCTCGACGCCGGCCTCGCGGAGCCCCCGCTCCAGGTCGGGGTCGCCGCCACCGACCCACCGCCACACGACGTCGCCGCGCCCGGCGGCGCGGGCGCGGGCCGCGCAGGCGGCGAGGAAGCCCGGGTCCTTCTGCGGCGAGACGCGCCCGACCATGACGACCACCGGCGGCCCGCCGCCGGTGGTGCGGACGGGGGGCGGCGGGCCCTCGTACGGGTTGGGCACGTGCACCACCCGGGTAGCGCCGAGGCGCTCGGCCAGGGCGGCCTCGTAGGGGCTGCACGCGGCGACCGTGCCGACGCGGGCCAGCGCCCGCTCGACGACGCGGGTGGCCAGCGGCACGCCGCGGGGCAGGTCCTCGCGGAGGAAGGCGTAGGCGTGCGGGGTGTAGACGACCGCGGCGCCCAGGCGCGGCCGGGCCCGGAGCAGCCCGGCGTAGCTGGAGTGCAGGTGCACCACGTCGGGCCGCAGCGCGCGCACCCGTGCGGCGGCGGTGCGCAGGAACCCCGCCAGGTCGGCCTCGACCACCTCGACGGTGCCGTGCACCGCGTCGCCGGTGACGTCGGGCCGGGGGCGCACGACCAGGTGGTGGCGCAGCGTCACGGTGGCGGCCGTGTAGGCGCGGACCGCGGCCTGCACCCCGCCGCCCCACGCCTCGACGACGTGGACGACGCT
>JBHAES010000249.1:0-11251 GCA_041855725.1 Actinomycetota bacterium | reverse complement strand
GGCATCGCTCCCGGCTGCGGGGCGGGCGGGCCGTACGGTGGTGCGGCCGGCGGCCCGTACGGCTGCGGGCGCGACGAGGCGACCCGGTGCGGTGCCGGGGCACCATGGGGCGCGGACGTCATGGCCCCCAGCATGCCGTACGGAAGTCCCGTCGCGGCCACCGCCCGGCTGTCGGCAGAACTGCCGACAGCAGCTCTTCCGTCGTGCGCCGACGTCGTGCCCGCGGGAGGCTTGAGGCATCGGCACCCGAGAGCACGAGGAGGCAGCACCATGAAGGGCACCGGCGACCGCAACCTTCGCACCGTCGCGCTGTGCCTGGTGGCCTGGGTGCTGATGGGTCTGGTCTCGTTCGTCCACAACGCGGCCGCGGCCACGCTCGACCAGGTGCCGCCGTCGGCGTCCGCGTCGTGCGAGGTCGCCGCCACCTGCCACGGGTGAGCGGAGGATGGAGCACGCCGACCGTCACGACGTCCGGGCCCGCGGCACCGAGGTGCGCGATGGCACCTCGATACACCAGGCTGGTGCCGTGAAGTCTCACCAGCGCACCGTCGTCGTGGCCCTCGCGGCCGCCGCCGCCGTCGCCCTCGGGGTCGCGTTCGGCAACGCCGTCGTCCCGGTCAAGGGTCGAGGCCTCGCCGCGGTGCCGATGGCGACGTCCGAGGTGACGCCGTCCGACGACGAGTCGCCAGCGCCCGAGCCGACGGAGTCCGAGGCGGCGGACGCCCAGCCGACCGCGCAGCCGACCCAGCCCGCCACCACCGCCGCGAGCCACGTCACCCCGGCGCCCACGATGCTCATGGTGGGCGGGCGGCCGCTGCCCGGCTGGCCGTCGGGGGTGGCGTTCCCACCGAACGCCACGTTGGGCACGAGCACCGCCGACCACGACGGCGGGGTGGTGACCCTGCGCACCGACGACGCGGTCGGCACGCTCAGCCACCTGCGCGGCGAGTTCGTGAAGGTCGGCCTCAAGCTCGACACCGACCACGGCACCGGCTTCACCTTCTCGGGCACCGGCTGGTCGGGCATCGTGAGCAGCGGCAACGGCCTGGTGACCATGACGTGGAGTGTCGGCGAGGCGCTCGCCGCGAAGGACGCCGACGACCTGGGGCTGCGGATCGGGGTGCCGTTCCACATGAAGTACCCGGCCGGCGTGACCGCCTCCAACCCCAAGCTGCAGACCAACGGCTCCTCGTACGATCTCGTGGGTCGCACCCCGGCCGACCTGCTCGCGTTCTACCGCGCCGAGCTGACCCCGCTGTTCACGATCACCAGCGACGAGACCCAGGACGGCGTCACCACGCTCAGGTTCACCGACGGGGAGTACGACTCGGTGATCACCGCCACCGGCACCGGGTTCCACGTCGTCCACACCAAGCGGTAGCGGCGTGGCGACGAGGGGGCGGTGATGGCGGGTCGGCCGCCGCCGGGCGACCCGGTCCCCGCCGACGGCTCCCTGCCGGCCGGGGCGCTCGACGAGACGCGCCCCTTGTCGCTCTACCTGCACGTGCCCTACTGCCGCACCCGCTGCGGCTACTGCGACTTCAACACCTACACCGCGGCCGAGCTGGGGCCCGACGCCGCCGCCCAGGCGGGCTCGTACGTGGCCGCCGCCCTCGCCGAGCTCGACCTGGCGGCAAAGGTGGTGGGGCGGCGCCGGGTGCCGACCGTGTTCGTCGGCGGCGGCACGCCGACCCTGCTGCCGAGCCGGGAGCTCGTCCGGCTGCTCGACGGCGTCGCCGCCCGGTTCGACCTGGACCCTGACGCCGAGGTGACCACCGAGGCGAACCCCGAGACGGTGACCGAGGCGTCGCTCGCCGAGCTGCGGGCGGGCGGGTTCACCCGGGTGTCGTTCGGCATGCAGTCGGCCGTGCCGCACGTGCTCGCCGCCCTCGACCGCAGGCACACCCCGGGCCGGGCGGTCGCCGCGGTCGCCGACGCCCGCTCGGCCGGGTTCGCCGACGTGTCCCTCGACCTCATCTACGGCGCCCCCGGCGAGACCGACGCCGACTGGCGGGCCACCCTGGCCGCCGCCGTCGCCGCCGGCCCCGACCACGTGTCGGCGTACGCCCTCATCGTCGAGGAGGGCACGGCGCTGGCGCGCCGCATCGCCCGCGGCGAGCTGGCCGGGCCCGACGACGACGCGATGGCCGACCGCTACCTGGCCGCCGACGCCGCCCTCGCCGCCGCGGGCCTGGGGTGGTACGAGCTGAGCAGCTGGGCGCGCCCCGGCCACGAGTGCCGCCACAACGTCGCCTACTGGCGGTCGGCGGACTGGTGGGGTGTCGGCCCGGGCGCCCACTCCCACGTGGGCGGGGTGCGGTGGTGGAACGTCCGCCACCCGGTCACGTACGCCCGCCGGCTCGCCGCCGGCACGAGCCCCGGCGAGGCGCGCGAGACCCTCGACGCCGCCACCCGCCGGCTGGAACGGGTGCTGCTGGAGCTGCGGCTCGCCGACGGGCTGCCCCTCGACGTGCTGACTCCCGCCGAACGGGCGCGGCTCGACGACCCCGTCGGCCGCGGCCTCGCCGTGGTGACCGGGTCCCGGGTGGTGCTCACCCTGGCCGGGCGGCTGCTGGCCGACGCCGTGGTGCGCGACCTGATGTGACGGCGGCGCGCCTTCGCCCACCGGGGTCCGGCACCCGGTAAGGAGGCGGTGTGCAGGATCGCTACGCCAACGACGTGCTCGCCCAGCATGCGGCCGACCGGGCCCGCAAGCCGCCGGAGGTCGAGCTGGAGCGAGACCTCGTGCTCGAGGACCCCGCCTCGGGGTTCTGCGGGGCGGTCGTGGCGTGGGAGAACGGGCTGGTGGTGCTGGAGGACCGCCACCGGCGGCGCCGGTCGTACCCGGTGGGGTCTGGGCTGCTGCTGGAGGGTCGCCCGGTCGTGACGCGGGTGCCTCGCCGCGCGGTCCCTGCCCGGGCGACGCACACGGCGTCGGGGTCGCGGGTCGGGCCGCGGGAGCCGGCGAAGGTGGCCGCCGCCTCACGGATCCTCGTCGAGGGCCGCCACGACGCGGAGCTGGTCGAGAAGATCTGGGGCGACGACCTGCGCCACGTCGGCGTCGTGGTCGAGCACCTCGGCGGGATCGACGACCTGGCCGCCGTGGTCGACCGGTTCCAGCCGACCGGCAGCCGGCGCCTCGGCGTGCTCGTCGACCACCTGGTGCCGGGCAGCAAGGAGTCGCGCATCGTCGAGCGCGTCACGTCGGGCCCGTACGGACCGTACGTGCTCGTCGCCGGTCACCGCCACGTCGACATCTGGCAGGCCGTCCGCCCCGAGGTGCTGGGCATCCCCGCCTGGCCCCGCGTGCCGAAGGGCACCGACTGGAAGACCGGCACGTGCCGGGCCCTCGGCTGGCCGCACGCCACCCAGGCCGACATCGCCCTCGTGTGGCGCTCCATCCTGGCGAAGGTGACGTCGTGGCGCGACCTCGACCGCGACCTCGTCACCGACGTGGAACGCCTCGTCGACTTCGTGATGGAGGCCGAGGGCCAGGATGTCACCTGAGGGCTCGCGGGCGGCGTGCCGCACCCGGACCGAGGCGGACGCGGGCCCCGGGCTCGACCGTCGGGCAGCGTCGAGGCGGCGCACCGGCGTCGACCCGACGCGAGACCGCGGCCTGCAGGCTCGGGAGAGCCCGTTCGGCCGAGCACAGTAGGGTCGGGGGCGTGACTGTCGTCCCCGCTGACCTCGGCGTCGGCCTCACGTCCGCCGAGGTGGCCCAGCGCACCGCGGCGGGGGAGGTCAACGCCACCGCTCAGGTGACCTCGCGACCGCTGTCGGAGATCGTGAAGGCGAACGTCTTCACGCGGTTCAACGGGTTGCTGGGCGCGCTGCTGGTGCTCGTGCTGCTCACCGGGTCGTTCAAGGACGCCCTGTTCGGCATCCCGCTGGTGCTCAACTCGCTGCTGGGCATCGCGCAGGAGTGGCACGCCAAGCGCAAGCTCGACTCGCTGGCGGTGCTGCACGCCCCCACGGCCCGGGTGCTGCGCGACGGCGCCGTGACCGAGGTGCCGATGGGTGAGGTGGTGCGCGGCGACGTCGTCTGGCTGCGGGCCGGCGACCAGGTGGGCGCCGACGGGCCCGTGCTCCGCAGCGACAACCTGGAGATCGACGAGTCGAACCTCACCGGCGAGTCCGACGCGATCGCGAAGACGGCCGGCGACACCGTCTCGTCGGGCACCGCCGTGGTGGCCGGGGCGGGGTGGTTCCGCGCCGACGTGGTGGGTGCCGCGGCGACGGCGCAGCAGCTGGCCGCCGAGGCCCGCCAGTTCACCCGGGCCCACTCCGAGGTGCAGCACTCCATCAACGTGCTGCTGCGGTGGCTCACCTGGATCGTGGTCGCGATGCTGCCGGTGGCGGTGTGGTCGCAGTACCGGGCGTTCGGCCTCGACGACTGGCGCGCGGTCGTGCTGCGCACCGCCGCCGGGCTGGTGGGGCTGGTGCCCGAGGGCCTGGTCGTGCTCACCACCTTGGCGTTCCTGCTCGCGGCCGTGCAGCTGACGCGCCAGCAGGCGCTCGTCCAGGAGCTGCCCGCGGTGGAGGGCCTGGCCCGGGTCGACGTCATCTGCGTCGACAAGACGGGCACCCTCACCGAGGGCGAGATCGCGTACGAGGGCCTGGAACCGGTCGACGGCTACGACCGGGCCACGGTGGAGCGGGCGCTCGGCGCGCTCGCGCACGACCCGCAGGCCAACAAGACCACCCAGGCGATCGCGGCCGCGGTCGCCGACCCGGGCCTCGCCGTGGCGGGCCGAGCCGCGTTCTCGTCGGCCCGCAAGTGGAGCGGCGCCGACCTCGGCGAGCACGGCTGCTGGCTGCTCGGGGCCCCCGACGTGCTCCTCGACGGGGTCGCCGGCACCGAGGCCCTGGCCGCCCAGGTGGGCGTGATGTCCGACGAGGGGCGCCGCGTGGTGCTGCTCGCGCAGGTCGACGCGCTGCCCACCGAGGGCGCGGTGCCGGCAGGGGTGCGGCCCGCGGCGCTCGTGGAGCTGTCGGAGGTCATGCGCCCCGACGCCCGGGCGACCCTGGACTACTTCCGCGACCAGGGGGTCGAGGTGAAGGTCATCTCGGGCGACACGCCGCGCACGGTGGCCGCCGTGGCGCGCCGCGCCGGCCTCGACGTCGGCGAGCCGCTCGACGCCCGTACCCTGCCGCTCGGCGACCCGGAGCGGATGGCCGAGGTCGCCGCCACCACCACCGTGTTCGGCCGGGTGACCCCCGAGCAGAAGCGGGCCCTCGTCCGGGCGCTGCAGGCGCGGGGCCGCGTGGTGGCGATGACCGGTGACGGCGTCAACGACGTGCTCGCCCTCAAGGACGCCGACATCGGCATCGCCATGGGCAACGCGGCCCAGGCCACCAAGGCGGTCGCCCAGCTGGTGCTGCTCGACTCGAGGTTCTCCCACCTGCCCGACGTCCTCGCCGAGGGCCGGCGGCTCATCGGCAACGTCGAGCGGGTCGCGAGCCTGTTCCTGGCCAAGAACGTGATGAGCGGGGTCGCGATCCTCGTGGCGGCGCTCGCCGGCCTGGCGTTCCCGTTCCTGCCGCGCCACCTCACCTTGGTGTCGACGTTCACGATCGGCATCCCCGCCGCGCTGCTGGCGCTGGGACCCAACCGGCGCCGCTACGAGCCGGGCTTCCTGCGGCGGGTGCTGGCGCTGGCGGTGCCGGCGGGCGCCGCCTCGGGCGCAGCCGCGCTGGTGACGTACGTGACCCTCGCCACCGGGGCGGGCGACCCGGTGGCCGTCACCGCCGCCCTCGTCGCCCTGCTGACCGGCAACTTCTGGCTGCTGTCGGTGCTGGCGCGCCCCTACCGGGCCTGGAAGGTCGCCCTCGTGCTCGCGATGGTGGGCTGCGTGGTGCTCGCGTTCGTGCTGCCGGTGGGCCGGTCGTTCTTCGAGGTCCGGGTGTCGGCGGTCCCGATGCTGTGGGGCCTGGTCGCCGGGGCGGTGGCCGCGGCCGTGATCGAGGTCGCCTACCGGGCGTCGCGCCACGTCGCCCCCGCCACGGAGGCCGGGCACCGGGCGCCGCGCGCCGGGGAGGCACCCGCGTCGAGCGCGACGCGTCCCCTCGGCACCCGTCCCTACTCCGACGACCACCAGGGGCACCCGGTCCCTGACGTACGGAAGGAGCGGCATGGACACTGACGGCGTGCTGACCCTCATGGTGGAGGTGGCCGAGGAGCTGGTCACCCCACGGTTCCGCGCTCTCGCCGCGGGCGAGATCGACCAGAAGAGTCCCGGCGACTACGTGACCGTCGCCGACCGCGAGGCCGAGCAGGCGCTCACCCGGCGGCTGCTGGCGGCGTTCCCCGACGCCGTGGTCGTGGGCGAGGAGACCGTCTACGACGACCCCGACTCGCTGCGCGTCCTCGCCACCCACCCGCACGTGCTCGTGGTCGACCCGGTCGACGGCACCGGCAACTTCGTGCGCGGCAACCCCGACCACGCCGTCATCGTCGCCGAGGTGCGTGACCAGGTGGTGACGCGCGGCTGGATCCACCAGCCGGCGCACGGGGTGTCGTACGTGGCGGAGCGAGGCGCCGGCGTGAGGCGCGACGGGAACCTCCTGCCCACCCCGGTGGCCCCCCGCCCCCCTGTCGGGTGGGCGTGGAAGAAGGCGCTCGCGGGCCTGGAGTCGCCCCTGCTGGGGGCCCCGGTGGGGCGGACCCGGTTCTGCTGCGGCGTCGACTACCCGCTGCTGCTCGACGGCGCCACCGGGTTCGTCGTGTACGCACCCCCCAACCCGTGGGACCACCTGGCGGGCACCCTGATGCTGCGCGAGGTCGGGGGCGTGGCCCGCACCCTCGACGGTGCCGAGTACGGACCCCGGTCCAGGGGTCCCGGCGGCGGGGGCGCCTGTCTGCTCGTCGCCCTCGACGACGACACCTGGCAGACGGCAGCCGCCGTCCTCGGCCCGCACCTGCCGACGTAGAGGGCCTGGGGGAGGACGGCCACTCCGGCGCGGCGGGTTCCGCTGCTGCGCCGAAGAGCGTCCGGCCCCCGGCCGTCTCGATCACGCCAAGGTCTGGGCCGGGGCCCGACGTGGTGCGGCGGCACGGCGACGTGGTCGCTACGGGATGAGGGTCCTGGTGGCTGGTGGTACCACCGCCGTCACGGTCGGGGGACGATGGTCGCTGGACCGATCGCAGCGGCACCTCCACCCGGCCGCCGTCCTGCTCGCCGCGTGCACCCGCCCCGGGGGCGCCTCGTCGACGCAGACGGCCGACAGGCCCGCGGCGAGCACGCCCGGCAGGCCGTCGGCTGAAGGTCCCGTGGCAGCTGGGCACACGTACGTCGCGGCGGGTCCCGGTGCGGACCATCCACCTCGCTGGCGGGCGCGGTGGGGCCGCCAGCCAGGGCGGCTCGGCGCGGTGCGGTGACCTGGCCGCGGCGTTGGCGCCTAGGTCAGCGGGGTGACCGCAGCCAGTCGTCGACCTCCTCCTGGGTCGCGTCGGGAGCCTCCGGCGAGGGTGCCGGGGCAGCGTCGGGCAGATTGGTGCCGGTGAGGTAATCGGTGATGTTGCCGAGGCTGGTGGCCGTGGGATGGGTCGGGTACACCCTCGGCTCTGACGGGCGAAAGACGGCACCCTCGGGGGTGCGGATACCGCTGTTGCCCGACCGGTTGTAGATGTCGTTCCAGTCCTGCCCGGGGACGACGTCGATGGGGTCGTCGGTCTGCTGGGCCCTGGCGGTGCTCTGGCTCACCGCCGCGTTGAGACCGCTGCTCGCGCCCTGGATGCCGCCGGTGAGTCCCCCGTTGGCGGCGGCGGTCACCGCGTCGTCGAACGACCCACCGGTCGCGAGCGTGGAGACGAAGTTGCCAGCGGCTCCACCCCCGGCACCGGCCGCCGCGTTCACTCCGACCACGCCGGCGGCGCCGCTCACCGTGACCCGCCCCGCCCCGAAGCCGGCGGCACCCCCGAGGGCCCCGCTGATGGCCCCCTTGACGGCGGCCTGGCCGGTCTGGGCCAGGTTGATGCCGTCGCGGTGGCCCAGCTTCATCTGGGCGAACTGGATGATCAGGTCGACACCGGCCGACATCCCCACGCCGATGGCCATTCCCCTGAGGATCGCGAGCACGAGCTGCTTGATCAGTTCCCGGACGACCAGGGCGGTGGCCTGCTGGGCGACCGGGATGCAGGCGGCAGCGGTCCCGAACGTGGCGCAGGCGGCGGCGAGCAGCGCCGCGATCGTGGCGACCAGGATGAGCAGGTTCGCGATGATCGCGAGCTTGGTGTACTCGATCTGCATCGCGGTGTCGTCGCAGTACGCGGCCAGCTCGTCGCAGGCCATGCCGACCTCGACGATGGCCTCCAGGTGCTTGCTCCAGAACGCGTTCAGCGCCTGGGCCGCGGGCCCCTCGTACTGGCCCAGCAACGCCTGGACGATCGCGTCGGCGGCCCTCGCCTGCTCCTGGATGGAGGTGCCGGTGCGGTACCACTGCTCGGAGAGCTGCCACACCTTCGTCTCGTCGCCGTCGGGCCACTCCCCGCCCAGGATCCACGAGGGGAGGGAGGTGACGGCTGCCGGAAGCTCGATACCCATGGCTACACCGTGTTCGCTTCCTCGGTCGCCGCGTACGCCCGCGCGGCCTGCGTCAGTTGGTCGGCGAACCCGCCGTAGAAGGCGGCGATGGCGCCGACCGCTTCCTGGACCTTCGTGGCGGGCTCCACGTACACGCCGGCGAACGTCTGGCCGACCTTCTTGACGCCCCAGCACTCGCCGAGCTCGGCGATGGTGCCGTCGAGCGACGACTGGGTCGCCGCGGCGTCCTCCTGCACGTCGGCGATCCCTTTCGCCGAGCGATCGATCACCTCCGGTGACCATCGCACCTCGCTCATCAGCGTCCTCCTGTCTGCGGTCGGGCCGCCCGCAACCGGGCGACCAGGTCGGGGGGCAGGGTCTCGACGATCCCCGGCATCGAGTCGAGCATGGAGCCGATCGGGTCGCGCGCCGTCGCCAGCTGCTCGGCGGTCACGGTCGCGCCTGCCTGCCGCGCCGCGTCGGCCCGGGCGGCGCGCAGGGCCTCCAGCAGCGCCTCGCGCAGCCGCTCGGCTCCCAGCGCGCGCACGGCGCGGTCGCCGAGCCTCAGGTCGAGCACGTTGCCCTGCACGTCCACGTCCGCCTGCACCTCGCCGCCGGCCGCCTCGCCCGTGCCCACGATCGCGGCGGCGGTCTCCAGCTGCTCCTGCAACCGCTGGGTGCCGACCTCGAGGTCGTCCATCATCTGGCCGACCTGCGCCCGCAGCGCCTTGGTGCGGCGCCGCAGCTCGTCGCGATCCATGCCGGGCAGGCCGATCTGGTCGTCATGGGGGATAGTCACGTCGGCTGACGTTAGCCGCCGCCGGGGTCAGCCTCGTCCGAGAGCGCGTCGTGGTACGAGACGGCGCCGTACGGGGGCGGTGCGGGCTCGTGGCACGGGTCTGGGGGTCGCGCCGACCTGGTCCTGCCGTCGGGCCCGGGCCGTACCGAGACGCCGAGGAGCGGGTCGGCGCTGGGGCGTCCGCCGGGAGGTCATACTGGGGGCATGATCCGGCGCTGCGTCGCGTGGCTGTGGGCCACGTTCGCGTGGCCGCTCACCCTGCTCGCCGTCGTGGCGGTGGGGCTGCTCGTCGTGGTCTGGTGGCAGTGGGACGCCATCTACCACCCGTGAGCCCGGTCGTGACCCGGGCAGCCCGGACCACCGGCGCCACCGGGGAGCCGCACCGGTCGACCGGGGTTCCCGCCGGGCCGCCCGGTAGTGTGGCCGGGTGCGTTTCGAGCAGGGGCCGTGGCGGGAGCTGGCCGAGGGCGTGCACGTCTGCGAGTGCCTGCCCGAAGGCGTGAGCGTCGGCCTGGTCGTCGGCAGCGACGGCTGCGTGCTCGTCGACACCGGCTCGTCCCCCACGCAGGGCCGGGCGATCCGGGAGTCCGTCGCAGCCCTCACCCCGGTGCCGCTGGTCGCCGTGGTGGTCACCCACGCCCACTACGACCACGCGTTCGGCATCGCCGCGTTCGACGACGTGGCGGTCTACGGCCACGCCTCGCTCGCCGGCACCCTCCGCGGCGAGAAGAGCCGCGCCGAGGCGACCCGGCTCGGCCTCGACCCCGCCGACCTCGCCGTCCCGAACCGGCCGCTCACCCTCATGGCCGCCCAGGACCTCGGTGCCGCGCCGGGCGGCGGACGGCGCTGGGTCGAGGTCTCGTACGTGGGACCCGCCCACACCGGCGGCGACCTCGTGGTGCTCGTGCCCGACGCCAAGGTGCTCTTCGCCGGCGACCTCGTGGAGGAGTCCGCCCCGCCGTCGGTGGGGCCCGACGCCAGCCTCGCCGGGTGGGCGAAGGCGCTCGACCAGGTGATCGGCCTGCTGCGGGCCGACTCGGTGGTGGTGCCGGGCCACGGCGCGCCGCTCGACCGGATGGACGTGCTGGAGCAGCGCCACGCCCTGGGCGCCACCTGGGCCCAGTGCGAGTGGCTCCGCGAGCAGGGGGTGGCCGAGGGCGACGCCTACGCCCACCCCGAGCTGTCGTGGCCCTACACCCGTGAGTGGGCCGACGGTGCGATCGCCAAGGCGTACGCCGAGCTGGCCGTCATCGAGCCGCGGCCCGTCCGGCGGCTGCCGATCCAGCCGGTCTGACCGGGGAGCCGGAGCCGACGGTGGTCGTGGGCCCCGGGGACACCGGATAGACTGGCACTCGTACGTGCCGAGTGCCAACGAGGAGGGATGATGCTCGACGACCGCAAGCTGGCCGTGCTGCGGGCCATCGTCACCGACTACGTGCAGAACTCCGAGCCGGTCGGGTCGAAGGCCCTCGTGGAGCGTCACCGGCTCGACGTGAGCCCGGCCACGATCCGCAACGACATGGCCGTGCTCGAGGACGAGGGCTACCTCATGCAGCCCCACACCTCGGCGGGACGCATCCCCACCGACAAGGGCTACCGGCTGTTCGTCGACCGCATCGCCCAGGTGAAGCCGCTGTCGGTGGCCGAGCGGCGAGCCATCGCCGCGTTCCTGGCCGGCGCGGTCGACCTCGACGACGTGGTGACCCGCACCGTGCGCCTGCTCGCCCAGGTGACCCAGCAGGTGGCGATCATGCAGTACCCGCAGGTCTCCACCGCGGTCGTGCGCAGCGTCGACGTCGTACGCCTCCACGACACGCGTGGCCTCGTGGTGCTCGTCACCAGCTCGGGCCGCATCGCGCAGCGGGCGCTCGACGTGCCCGAGGGGGCCACCGACGACGACCTGGTCGACCTGCGCAACCGGATCTCG
>JBHAES010000248.1:0-3899 GCA_041855725.1 Actinomycetota bacterium | reverse complement strand
GCCGGTGACCCGGACCACCACGAGCGCCCGCCCGTCCCACGTCGTGTGGGTGGTGTCGCAGAACCGGGCCCGGGTGGCGGGGCGCCCCGTGCCCATGCCCGCCACGACGGCGGGACCGGTGACCTCGACGCTCACCGGGCGGTCGGCACCCGTCCACACCACGCCGTCGGCGTCGGCCAGCATCACCGCCACGTACGCGAGGTCGTCGAACCGTTCCACCGACAGCGCCAGACCCACGTCGCCGACCGCCGAGCGCAGCTCCGTACGCCCCACCGCGACGCCGTCACGGTAGGTGACCGCCTCGAGCCGGCCAGGGACGTACGTGGTCTCGAACCGGGCCATGTACGGCAGCACCTCGGTGCCGACCGGCGCCCGGCCCACCGGCACGCCGTCGCGGCGCAGCTCGACCTCGTCGGCGTCGGCGTACACCTCGACGGTGACCGGCGCCCCCTCGTGGCCGGGCCACGTCCACGAGGCGACCGTGTCGGACCACTGCCAGAACGTGCGAGCCACCCGGGTGTGGCCGTGCCGCTCCGGGCGCAGCACCGCCACGTACGGCTCGGTGCGCAGCCCGAACGCGATCTCGCGGTAGAACGACTGGGGGCGCCGCTCGCCGACCAGGTCGAGGTCGCCGCAGAAGGCGGTGAGCTGCGGGAACTCGCGGAAGAACCCGGGGACGGCATCCGGGTCCTCGGCGTAGGTGATGGCGCCCACCCCGGCCTCGCCGAGGTAGTCCCACCCGGTCCACGTGAAGTCGCCCAGCACCCGCGGCTGCGCGGTGACCTTCGGCCAGGTGCGCCCGATCCCGGCCGGGAACGTCTCGGAGCCCACGCTGACCCGCAGCGGGTACCGGGCGGCGTCGTGGGCGTAGCGCTCCTCGGCGTAGTTGTAGCCGGCGACGTCGACCACCGAGCAGACCTCCTCGATCGCGGCGTCGGCGGCCGGTGAGCAGGCGACCGCGTTGATCCAGCGCACGTGGCCGAGGCCGTCGTCGGCGTGCCGGTCGGCCGACGCCCCGCCCATCAGCTGGTTGAGGCCGCCCGCCTGCTCGATCACGTCGCCCTGGTCGACGAGCATCAGCGTCTGCATGGCGCACGTCACCGGGCGGGTCGGGTCGAGCGTGCGGACGTGCTCGGCCAGCTCACGCGCCAGGAGGGCGCCGTGCGGGGTGCCGAGCTCGGGGATCTCGTTGCCGATCGAGTACATCACCACGCTCGGGTGGTTGACCGAGCCGGCGACCATCGCGTCGAGGTCGCGGCGCCACCAGTCGGCGAAGTCGTGGGCCTGGTCGCTGGTGGACTTCTCCTGCGTCCACACGTCGAACGCCTCGTTCATGACGAGCACGCCGGCCTCGTCGCACGCGTCGAGCAGCGCCTGCGAGGCGGGGTTGTGGGCGACCCGCACGGCGGTGAAGCCGGCAGCGCGGAGCCGGCGGACCCGGCGCAGCTCGGCGGCGTGGGTGGAGACAGCACCGAGCGGACCGTTGTCGTGATGGAGGCAGGCGCCGCGCAGCCGGGTCGGCACCCCGTTGAGGCGCAGCCCCCGGTGCGGGTCGACCTGCACCGTACGGATGCCGAACCGCACCGTCACCTCGTCGCTGGGCTCGCCGGCGTCGGTGAGGGTGACCGTGGCGCGGTACAGGTCGGGGTGGTCGGTCGACCAGCGCCGTGGCCGGGGCACCCACAGCCGGCGCCGTACGGTGACGGACCGGCCCGGCGGCACCGTGGCGGGCGCGTCGTCGGTGGCGACCACGTCCCCGTCCGGCCCGGTCAGGGTCGTCGCCACCCGTACGGTGCGCACCGCGACGTCCTCGTTGGCGAGCCGGGTGACGACCTCGACCGCGGCCCACTCGTCGTCGATGTCGGGCGTGGTGACCCTCAGCCCGTCAGGGACCACGTGCACCGGCCCGGCGACGGTGAGCCGCACGCCCCGGTAGAGGCCCGCCCCCGTGTACCACCTCGAGTCGAGGTGGGTGCGCACCTCGACCCTGAGCTCGTTGCTCGCACCGGGCCGCAGCCACGGCGTCGCGTCGGCGTGGAAGCGCGCGTAGCCGTACGGGCGGGTGGCCACCAGCGCGTCGTTGACGAACACGCGGGCGTGGGCGTACGCCCCGTCGATCTCGAACGACACCCACCGCCTGGCCCAGTCGGCGGGCGCGTCGAACCGGCGCCGGTAGGTGAACGCGGTGCTCGGGTAGTAGGCGTTGGCCGCCCCGCCGGGGGCGTCCGGCGTGCGCGGCACGTCACGCATCGCGTCGTGGGGGAGGGTGACCGCCACCGGCTCGGTCCGGCCGCCGGCCAGGGCGGCGAACGGGCCGTGCGGCGGCGCCACCGTCCAGCCGTCATCGAACGGGACCCGCAGCACGGAGGCAGTCATGCCCTCATCCTCTCGGGTCGCCCAGCCGGCTGTGCCACCGCCCCCAGCGGGTCGTGCGCCCGATCCCCGCGGCACCTCTGCTCCCGGGCGCACGTCGCGGCCCGGTGCGAAGGCCCCCGCTCAGCGGCGCCCTGCCCCGGCGTCGCAGGGTCCCTGAGCACGTCGAGCCCGGGAGGGAGCCCTCGTCCCGGACGCCCACGACGGGAGGGCGTCACGGCCGGCTGGGGCCGAGCCGGCCGCCTGCGCCCGGGTGCGACCCCTCAGCCGTCGAGGGCGGTGAGGTCGGCGTCGAGCCGGGCGAGGGTCTCGGCCGACAGCACCTCGGGGGCCCGGTCGGCGAGGTGGCGCAGGGTCATCGTCTCGGTGAACGGGTTGGTGCGCAGGGCCGCGGCCGCCTCGCCGAGGTGGCGCTCGAGGACGGCGACCGCCCGCTCGTCGGCGACGAGGCGGCCCAGCGGCATGTCGGCGCCGAGGCGGCGGCCTCGGACGATCGCGTCGTAGCCGTCGGCGGTGCCCTCGACCGGGAAGTCGCCCAGCACCGTGCGCAGGAACCGGACGCTCGCGGGCAACCACTCGGCCGCGTCCGCGTCGACCATGGCCGCGCCGCCGTTGGCGGTCAGCGGCCGGGCGAGGCTGAGGCCGTGGGCGCCGGTGACGCTGACGTGGGCGGCGCACGGCACGCCCCGCTCGGCGCAGGCGTGCAGGAACGCCGTCGCGTTGCGGATCGGCACGAGGTTGTCGGCGTACGTGGCCCACACGAAGGTGGGCGGTGTCGCGTCGGTGACGGCGGCGACGGTGTCGGGGATCTGCTTGCCCATCGCCGGACCGAACTCGGCGAGGGTGACGGGGTAGCCGAGCACGAGCGCGTCGGGCTTCTCGGCGGCGACCGTGCCGAGGCTGGCCGCCAGGTGCCCGCCGGCGGAGAACCCGACCACGGCGACCCGCGCCGGGTCGACCCCCAGCCCGGCCGCCTCCGCCCGGATCCAGGCGAGCGCCGCCTGCGCGTCGGCGAAGGAGTGCTCCCACGGCGCGTCGGGCCCCACCGAGTAGCGCAGCACGAACGCGTGGAACCCCTCGGCCAGGTAGGCCACAGCGATCGGCTCGGCCTCCCGGTCGGAGCAGAACCCGTAGCCGCCACCGGGCAGCACCAGCATCGCGGGCCGCACGGCCGCGGTGCCCAGCTCGTCGCTCGCCGCCTGCACGTAGCAGGTGAGGGTGGCCCCGTGCTCGCCGACCGCCTCGTCCCAGACCTTCATCGCATCCTCTCCTCGCCGCACCGCCAGACGTCGTGACCCGGCCTTGGACCGGGCACCAGACGGTCGCCCGCACTGGCGCCGCCCGAGCCGGGAACCATTCAACACGGTCCCGGCCGGCACCGGGGCGCCGGGTCCGCGGCGGGACGAGGACGCATCGGGGTCCGGCTCGACCCGGACAGGCCGTCACGGCTCGACCGGTGGCAGGCTCGACGGGGCGGCTCGAGGAGGGGAGCGGGGCGGGGCAGGGGCCCGTGCCCGCCTGGACAG
>JBHAES010000247.1:0-2728 GCA_041855725.1 Actinomycetota bacterium | reverse complement strand
GGTCGGTGATGGTCTCGGCGGCGAACCCGACGACGGTCTGCCCGGGCCGCCGCCGCGCCGCGAGCCCCGCGAGCACGTCGGTGGTCTCGACCAGCTCGAGGGTGAGGCCAGCCCCGCCGGCCTTCTTCAGCTTGGACGCCGCCGGTGCCGCGGGGGTGTAGTCGGCGGGGGCGGCCGCCATCACCAGCACGTCGTGGTCGGCGGCGACCTCCCGCATGACGCGGTCGAGGTCGGCGGTGGTGCGGACCCGGCAGACGTCGACGCCGCCGACCACCGGCTCGTCGTCGACGTGCGCGGCGACCAGGGTGACCTCGGCGCCTCGGAGCGCCGCCGCCCGCGCCAGCGCCACGCCCATGCGACCGCTGGACGCGTTGCCGAGGAACCGTACGGGATCGACCCACTCGCGGGTGCCGCCGGCGCTCACCGCGAGGCGGACGCCGGCGAGGTCGCGCCCGCTGAGGGGGCCTCGCAGGGCGGGGTCGGCCAGCAGCGTCTCGGCCAGGTCGACGATCTCGACCGGGTCGGGCAGCCGCCCCTGACCGGTGTCGGCACCGGCCAGCCGGCCGCTGGCCGGGTCGAGCACCACCACCCCGCGCGACCGCAGGGTGGCGACGTTGGCCTGGGTGGCCGCATGGAGCCACATCTCGGTGTGCATCGCCGGGCACATCACCACCGGGCAGCCGGCGGTGAGCAGCACGTTGGTGAGCAGGTCGTCGGCCCGGCCGGCCGCGGCCCGGGCGAGCAGGTCGGCGGTGGCGGGGGCGACGAGCACCAGGTCGGCCGAGCGGCCGAGGCGCACGTGCGGGATGAGGTCGGCCGACGTGAACACGTCGGTGGCGACGGGCCGTCCCGACAGGGCCGCCCAGGTCACCTCGCCCACGAACTCCAAGG
Source organism: Actinomycetota bacterium (assembly GCA_041855725.1). Lineage (GTDB taxonomy): Bacteria > Actinomycetota > Actinomycetes > Propionibacteriales > Propionibacteriaceae > JBHAES01. The sequence continues at coordinate 1,837 of JBHAES010000247.1, read as the reverse complement.
CGTTCGCGGTGGGCACCACGGTGACGTCGTGCCCGCCCCGGGACGAGGCCTCCTGGCCCGCGACCGGGTCACCGGGCGCGACGGGCTCGCGCAGGCGCCGCAGCACCTCGCAGGCCTTGTAGGCTGCGATGCCACCGCTGTCGCCGAGGACGACCCGGGCCACGCGGGCTCAGAACTCGGCGTCGCCGAAGGGGTCGCCGAAGACGAAGTCGGGGTCGGCGATCGCCTCGGCTCGCGCCGCCGCCTCGGCCTCGGGGTCGATCTGGGTGCACTCCAGCACGCCGGCGTTGACCTCGCGCAGCGCGATCGACAGGGGCTTCTCCTGCACGCCGGTGTCGACGAGCGGGCCCACGTTCTCGAGCAGGCCCTCGCCGAGCTGGCTGTAGTAGGCGTTGATCTGCCGCGCCCGCTTGGCGGCGAACAGCACCAGACGGTACTTGGAGTCGACCTGCGTGAGCAGCTCGTCGATCGGCGGGTTGGTGATGCCTTCTGCAGCGTGAGAGGTCACAGATCGCCCTTCGTGGCTGGTTGGTCGGATGGTGCGGGCCCGGTCGTACGGGAGCCCAACCCGAGCAAGCCTACCAACTCGGCCACCGTAGCCCCTAATTCGTCGTTGACGACGACGTGGTCGAACTCCGGCGCGGCCGCCAGCTCGTCGCGGGCGGTGGCCAGCCGGCGGGCCACGGTGGCCTCGTCCTCGGTGCCCCGCCCGCGCAGGCGCTGCTCCAGCACCTCCCACGAGGGCGGGGCGAGGAACACGTGGGTCGCCTCGGGCAGCGTGCGCCGGATCTGGCGGGCACCGTCGAGGTCGACCTCCAGCAGGCACGTGCGCCCGACGGCGAGCGCCTCGGCGACAGGGCCGCGGGGGGTGCCGTAGCGGGCGCTGCCGTGCACGACGGCCCACTCGAGCAGGCCGTCGTGCGCGACGAGGTCGTCGAACTCCTGGTCGGTACGGAAGTGGTAGGCCACCCCGTCGACCTCCCCGGGCCGGGGCGCACGGGTGGTCACCGACACCGACACCCACAGCTGCGGGTGCTCGGCCACGAGGCGGGCGACGACCGTTCCCTTGCCGACGCCGCTCGGGCCCGAGAGGACGGTGACCGTCCCCGTCACGAGAACTCGGCCTTGAGACCTGCGATCTGGTGACGGCCGAGCCCGCGGACGCGCCGGTTGGCGGCGATGTCGAGCCGCGACATCACGTCGGCGGCCCGCTTCTCGCCCACCCGGGGCACGCACTTGAGCAGGTCGACCACCTTCACGTGGGCCAGCACCTCGTCGGCGGCGGCCTTGTCGATGGCGGCGCCGAGGGCGAGCCGGCCCTCGCGCACCTCGGCCTTGAGATCGGCCCGCGAGCGGCGGGCGGCGGCGGCAGCAGCCCGGGCAGACTGCAGCTGCTCGGGTGACAACTGAGGAATAGACATTCGGGTTCTCCGTTCCACTGGGGGCAGGGCCAAACATAGCGAGTGTCGGGCAAGATTTCGCAACGTGTCCACGAACGTGTCGGGTGTGAGTTGTCACCCCGATTGACCTCGGACGCGGAAGAAACCTACTCCGCGGGCGTACGTCGCAGTGGCGGCATCCCCGGACCGGCGCCCGACCCCGCCCCCGGCGCCGACTTCGGGCGCCGTGGCGGGAGCGCTCCCCCCGTTTAGCGGTGCCCGCGCCCGGTCATTCACCCGACAGCATGGCGCGCACCTTGGCGCGCAGGCGCTCCGGGTCGGGGCCGGCGGCCATCACCTCGCGGCTCGCCGAGGGCAGCACCAGCGCCTGGTCGCCGAACGTGGCCCGGACGTCGTCGAGCCGGCCTCCCTGGGCCCCGATGCCCGGCGCCAGCACG
>JBHAES010000246.1:0-4633 GCA_041855725.1 Actinomycetota bacterium | reverse complement strand
CGGGTCGAACGGCTCGGCTCGCACCATCTCGGCCGGGGCCGGGTCGGCGGCCTGGGCGCTCGGCGTCTTGGCCTCGAGGCCCTGCACGCTGCAGCAGTTGGGGCAGCCGCAGCCGGAGGCCGTCTCGGTGAGCTGCTTGGAGCAGTCGAGCGACTGGCCCAGCGGGGCGCCGAACTCCTTGCCGCCGAACAGGCCCTTCACGTAGTCGTAGTAGCCCTGGTAACGGGTGGTGTAAGGGTTGTTGGCGGCGCAGCGGGCCACGTACCAGGCGACGGTCTCGGCCATGGTCTCGTCGGACGAGTAGCCGTACGACCCGAGCCGGCCGAGCTTGCTGTACTGCTTGAGGAAGTCGCGCCAGTAGACCGGGTTCTCGCCGCGGTTGGCGTGGTAGGCGTGGGTGAGCTCGTGGACGAACAGTCGGCCGACGTGGCCCTCGTCACCCTTGGCGTAATAGGTCTGCAGCTGCGGGAAGTCGAGGCTCACCGTGTTGGCGCGGGTGATGCCGAAGTCGCCGGACTTCCAGCCGCTCAGCGAGGCCGCGTTGATCGGCAGGGTGCCGCCGAAGTTCTTGCGCAGGTCGCCGAGGAACGGGGTGCAGGCGATGGCGTCGGTGGTCTGCCAGATCACCCGGACCAGGCCCTTGTAGGTGGAGTCGGTCCAGTGGGGGCCGACGGTGGTGAACCCGTAGGTGGCGCCGAAGTCGTCACGGATCTCGGCCATCGACTTCTCAGCAGGGAACGGCTTCGACTGCGGGCACGGCTCGGGCACGATCACCTGGGGCTTGGTGGGTGCGGCCTCGGCCTTCGGCAGCGTGGCCGTGGCACCGCCGACCGCCACGGCCGCAGCCAGCACCATGCCGGTGGCTCGACGGGCGAACGGGTTCACGTGCCTGCTTTCCTGAGGACGACCTGAGATCAACCGGGACGATCCTCTCAGGATCGAGGCTCACATGCAAGCCCGCGGCCTGCGTCGATGCGGTCTCACACCCTAGCCGGAGCGGGTTTACCGCCTCGCAGCGCCGGTCGTCGCGGCGTACGGCACCCGCCCGGCCACCTGAAGGCACCCCGAGACCGGAGTGCCCGCAGCGGGGCTGACAAGGAGTGTCGGCGGGTGGGCGGTCAGGGCTGGGCGTCGCCGTCGTCCGGCTCGGCAGCCGCCGCCGGGGACTCGTCGGCACGGTCCGAGTCGTCTGCCTCGGACCCGTCCTCGTCGACGTCGTCGGCGGCGCAGCAGTCGCCGGTGCCGCAGCAGCCGTCCTCGGCCTCGTCGTCGATGTCGGTCCACACGGTCACGTCGACGTCGTCGCGGGCGGGGTCGGCCAGCAGCACGTCGGCCACCTCGACGATCCCCTGCAGCCGATCGTCGGTGAGCTCGCCGTAGACCTCGATCTCGAACCGCGTGCCCTGGCGTACGCTGAGGCCCTCGTGGCCGAGCCGCCGCAGCGCCGCGCTGAGCGCCCGCCCCCGCGGGTCGAGGTGCTCGGGCTTCGGCATCACCTCGACCACGACCATGGCGGTCGGCTCTCCGACGAGTCCGGCGTCGGGCTCGTCGCCCGCCTGCGGAGCGTCCTCCGCCTGGCCGGTCCCCTCGTCCCCGCCGGCAGCGCCGTACGAGCCGTCCTCCGCGTCGGCACCGGCGGCATCGTCCGGGCCGGCGACCGCTGCGGCCACACCGTCGTCGTCCGCGCCACCCTCGGCGTCCTCGGCCGCGCCGTCCTCGCCCTCGAGCTGCTCCGCCTCGGTCTGGGCGTCGTCGGCTGGTGCGTCGGCCCCGGACGGGGCCTCGCCCGGACCGTCGCTCGCGGCGTCACCCTCGTCGCCCTCGGCGGGGCCCGCCTCCGACACGTCGGCCTCGGCGCCAGGCTCAGCCGCGCCCCCCGACGCCGCCACCGACACCGCCGCCACGCCGGCACCCGCCGCGGCCGCGTACCCCGCCAGGTCAGCCACCGACCCGCCGTCCTCGGCGTGGCGCTCGTCGTCGGTGGCGTCGGCGGACCCCTCGCCCGCCGCGGCACCGATCTCGTCGGCAGCACCCGGCGCCCCGGCAGCCTCCCCGCTCGGCTCGACGTCACCCGCCTCGACGGGTTCCGGCGCGTCGGGGTCGACGGTGGGCTCGTCGCCGTCGACCGCCTCGGCCTCGTCCGCCGCCGACGACTCGGCGCCGGCGGCGGCGGCGACCGGGACGAAGTCCTCGCCGGTCAGCCGGCGGTACGTCTCGACGTAGCGTTCCCGCGTGCCCGCCACCACGTCGTCGGGCAGTTCGGGGGCCGGCTCGCCGGAGTCGACGTCCCACCCCGACGCGCCGCTCACCCAGTCGCGCAGGTACTGCTTGTCGAAGCTCTCCATCGGCGTGCCCGGCTCGTACGCCGCCAGGTCCCAGAACCGCGACGAGTCGGGGGTGAGCACCTCGTCGGCCAGCGTGATGGTGCCGTCGGCGCGGCGGCCGAACTCGAACTTGGTGTCGACGAGCAGGAGCCCCCGCTCGCGGGCGATCCGCTCGGCCCGGATGTAGAGGCGCAGCGTCAGCGTCCGCAACCGGCCCGCCGTCTCGGGCCCCACCTCGGCGACCAGCTGCTCGAAGGTGATGTTCTCGTCGTGCTCACCCTGCGGCGCCTTGCGGGCGGGTGTGAACACCGGACGCTCCAGCCGGGCCCCGAACCCCAGCCCCGCCGGCATCGGCTCGCCGGCCACCGTGCCGGACTCCCGGTACTCCTGCCACGCCGACCCCGCCAGGTAGCCGCGGGCCACGCACTCGTACGGCAGCATCTCCAGCCGCTCCACCACCAGCGCCCGCCCGGCCACCTCGGGTGGCACCTCGTCGGTGATCGCATGGTGCGGCACCAGGGCGCCCAGCTGCTCGAGCCACCACACCGTCAGCCGGTTGAGCACCTCCCCTTTGTCGGGGATCGGGGTCGGCAGCACCCGGTCGTAGGCCGACACGTTGTCGGTCGCCACGAGCAGGATGCGTCCCTCGGGCAGCTCGTAGAGCTCGCGCACCTTGCCGGCGTGGAGCAGGGGCAGGGACAGACGCTGGTACGGCACGCGGTCAGCATATAAGCGCCTCTGCGCGCTCACGGCGCTTCGAGGCCGGTGACCGGGCGGGCGCCATCAGGGCCGTCGCCTCGGTCACGACCCCCACCTCCACCGCCCTCGGCAGGGCCCGTACCCACGCACCCGAGGGTCGACGCCAGCCCCGGGCGGGAGGACGACCCACCGGTGCCCCCGCGCGTGCACGTAGGGTCGTCGCCACGCCGCCCACAGGGTGCGGCCTGAGCCCCGCACCACGTACGCGAGGGATCGTCGGGGACCTCAGCGCGACCGGTCGCCCAGGTCGCCGCGCAGCCAGGGCGCTGCGCCAGGTGCGGAGCGGCCACGGGCCGCCGACCCTCCGCAGGGCGGGCGTACGGTCACCACTCGCGCCGGCCGCCGAGGCGGCGGTGGCGCCGGGTCCGTCCGGGTGGGCCGCCGATAGGCTGACGCCGTGGTGAACCCCGACGACCCAGCGCCCGAGCTCCCCCGCACGTCACTCGTGTCGGTCGACGTGCTCGCCGTCCGGCTGACCGGCGGCGAGGTGCGCTACGCGACGGTGGAGCGGGCCGCCGAGCCGTTCGCGGGCTGGGACGCGCTGCCCGGCGTGCTGCTGCTGGAGGGCGAGCGCCTGGCGGCCGCCGCCCAGCGGGCGCTGCGCGACAAGGCCGGCCTCACCGCCGCCGCGACCGGCCAGCTCGTCGTGTTCGACGAGCCCTCGCGCGACCCGCGCGGCGCCACCCTCTCGGCCGCGCTGTGGGTGGTGGCCCCCGAGGGCGACGCGCCGCTGGTGACCTGGCGCTCGTTCGCCGACGCCCCTACCCTCGCCTTCGACCACAGCGACATCGTCACCCGGTGCCGGCCGCTGCTCGCCCGCCTGCTGTGGAACGACACCGCGTTCACCCGCGCGCTCACCGGCGACACCTTCACCGTCGGCGACGCCCTCGCCGCCACCACCTCGCTCCACGGCAGCGTGCCCGACCGTGGCAACCTCAACAAGAAGCTCGCCTCGGTGCCCGGGCTGGCGCACGCCGGCCACGGCGTCGGACGCGGCCGGCCCTCCCTGTGGCGGTGGGTGCAGCCCGGCTGACCGGGCCCGCTCTCCAGCGACCCCTGCCGCCACGAGGCGCCCAGGCTCACCCCGGTGCCTCGATCGAGCGGTCACCCGCCGGGGCTGGCCGGCACCGTGGGAGACGACCTGTCACTGCGGCAGCCAGGGCGGGCTCGACGGGAGGCAGGTCGCCTCGAGCCGTGACAGCTCAGCTCGAGCAGTGGGGAAGCAACGAGGCGCACAGCTCGACGCCTCACGCTGCGACCAGGCGGGCAGGCTGCCCCGCCACCGTCCCCGACGGGCCACACCGTCGAGAGCCGGCCTGTCCCTGCTGGAGCCGACCTGTCGCCTCGGGAACCGGGCCCGACTCGACGCGTGACAACGACGAGGGGAGGTCGGCTCGGACCGCGGCGGCGGTGGTCAGCGCAGCCGGTAGGCGCTGGACGAGACGGTGAACCCCTTGCCGGAGGAGTCGGTGCAGGTGACGCCGTCGGTTCCGACCGAGCAGGTGCGTCCGGCCCGGCTGATCGAGCTGCCGACGCCGAGGCCGGCCTGG
>JBHAES010000245.1:0-8964 GCA_041855725.1 Actinomycetota bacterium | reverse complement strand
GGTGTGCGTGGCCGTCGTCGGCGTCGTGGTGTGGTTCAACGGGGGGCAGCAGCCCACGGTGGCCCCCTCGCCGCAGGTGACCACCAGCCCCGCTTCCCGCAGCGCCACCCCCACCCCGTCGGTGCGCACGTCCGCGTCGGCCAGCGCGCGGCGCACCCCGGCCAGCTCGTTGGCCGCGGCGCCGAGCTCGTCGGCCACCCCGAGCGCCTCCGCCTCGGCCGCCACCTTCCCGCCGGCGGGGGCGACCGGCTGCGACGACACCGTGGCCGTGGGCCCCAACACCTCCTGCGAGTTCGGGCGCAACGTGGCGGCGGCGCTGCCGGCCCTGTCGGCGGGTGCCTCGGTGACGGTGACGGCCACCTCGCCGGTCACCAACCAGCAGTACGAGATGAGTTGCACCCGGTCCACCTACGTCACCTGCACCGGCGGCAACGACGCCACGGTGTACGTGAGGTGAGCCGGTGATCACCGCTTCCTCCGACGGGTCGTCGCTGTCCAACCCCGGCCCCTCCGGGTGGGCCTGGTACGTCGACGAGGACCGCTGGGCCGCCGGCGGGTGGCGGCGCGGCACCAACAACATGGGCGAGCTGATGAGCGTGCTCGACCTGCTGCGGCAGACCCGCGGGGTGGCCGAGGAGCTGCGGGTGCTGTGCGACTCGCAGTACGCGATCAGGTGCTGCACCGAGTGGCTCCCGGGCTGGAAGCGGCGCGGCTGGCGCAAGTCCGACGGCAACCCGGTGCTCAACCAGGACCTGCTCAAGGAGCTCGACCGCGAGCTCCAGGGCCGCGACGTGCGCTTCGAGTGGGTGAAGGGACACGCCGGCCACCCGCTCAACGAGAAGGCCGACGCCCTCGCCCGGGCCGCGGCGGCCGCCTACCAGCGCGGCGTGGTCCCCGACGAGGGCCCGGGCTTCGGCGACGCCCCGCGGCTGGGGTCGCTGGCGGTGACCCCGAGCCGGCCCGAGCCCGACCTGTTCTCGGCCGGCGGTGCCTGGCCCCCCGCCGAGGAGCCGGTCGACGTGGTGGTCGAGGGCCTGGAGCGGCGGCTGTGGGCCGACGACGTACGGCTCGACCGCGACGCCTACGGGGAGCTGCTGCACCCCGACTACGTGGCGTTCGAGGCGTCGGGCCAGATCCGCACCCGCGGCTCGCTGCTGGCCCGGGCGGCCGTGCTCGAGGGTGCCGCCGAGGTCGACGTGCTGGGCGTCGACCGGCTGGCCGCCGACGTGGTGCTGGTGCGCTCCCGCGTCCGCCGCGAGGGCGAGCAGCTGCTCTGCTCGACGCTGTGGCAGCGCGACGGCGACCGGTGGCGGGCCCGGTTCCAGCAGAAGACCATCGCCTGACCGACCAGAACGGACCCCAGTGTGAAGCGCACCCTGTTCCTCATGCGGCACGCCCACGCCGAGCACACCGCGCCCGGGCTGGGCGACTACTACCGTCCCCTCAGCACCGCGGGCCGCGCGGCGGCCGCCGCCCAGGCGGTGCACCTCGACGAGGTGTCGTACGTGCTGGTGTCGGGCTCGGCCCGCACCCGGCAGACGGTCACCTGCCTGGGCCTGGGGGTCGAGACGGTCGGGCTGCGCGAGCTGTACGGGGCCGGCTCCGACACCATCCTCGACGCGATCCGCGGCGTGGGCGACGAGGTCACCGGGCTGCTCGTGGTCGGCCACGCGCCCGGCGTGCCCGCCCTGGTACACGACCTGGCCGTCGCCGGCTCCGACCCCGAGGCGGTGGCGCTCGCCGCGAACTTCCCGCCCGCCACCCTGTGCCGCCTCGAGGTCGACGGCCCGTGGGCCGCTCTGAGCGAGGCCCGGCTCACCGGCACCTACCGTCCCCGTTGACCGGTCGGCTCAGAAGTAGCTGAGGTTGAGGGGCGGCTCGTCGACCGCGAACAGGCGCACCAGGTCGCCGACGTCGGCCGGCTCGCCCGTGAGGCGCCCTGCGGCGGCCAGGGCGGGGCCGACGGCCTCGCCGAGGTAGAGGGTGCCCAGGGTGTCCAGCCCGAGGGTGACCGCCGCGGCGCCGTCGGCGGGCTCGACGTCGGCCCTCCCGTCGCGTACGGTGACCCGCCACGTGCCGCCGGCGACCGCCATCGGGTCGACCACCTGGATCGTGGTCTGGCCGTCGCGGTCCCAGCCGCGGCGGGTGAGGGCGGTCGGCACGTCGAGGAGCCTCACCCACAGGGCGTCCTTGACGTCGGTGACCCTCAGGCACCGGGGGTTGACCAGGGCCCACTCCAGCGGCCCGCCGAGCCCGTAGGGGCGGACGGTGAGGCCGGTGGGACCCTCGATGTCGGCCAGGAACCGCCACAGCGCGAGCTCGGCCTCGGGGTTCAGCGTCACCAGGTCGACGACCGTGAGCCGCTCGCCCCACGTGCCCTTGAAGCCGACGGCGCCGTCGACGGTGCCCGCGTCGTCGCGGTGGAACGCGGCCTGCAGCCTCGGGTCGGGCGCGTTCGTCTCGAAGTCCCACTCGGCCGCCAGCCAGGGGTCGTAGAAGCCGCGTCGCTCGTGGCTGCCGCGCCGCGTGGCGTGGAAGCGGGCGAACAGGTCCTGGCGGGTGCGGCGCACCTCGGCGAGGCCGAGGTCGACCAGCTCCACCCGGCCGGTGGGCGGGGTGCGGAGCGCGAAGCGGGCGGTGTCCACCTCCACCGTCGCGCGGTGGGTGGCGACACCGAAGCCGAACCGGTGGTAGATGCCACCGTCCGAGGCGGTCAACGAGGCGAGCAGGCAGCCCGCGTCGGCCGCGTCGGCGAGCACCGTCTGCATGAGCCGCCGCAGCAGGCCCCGGCGCTTGTGGGTGGGGCGTACGACGGCGTCGGTCAGCAGCGCGGCCGGCACCGGTCCGGCGCCGGCGTTGGCCGTGGCGTGCACCGCCGAGAGCGTCGCGACCGGGGTGTCGAGCAGGGAGCCGGGTTCCGGGTCGACCACCCAGGTGCGGGTGCCGTCGGCGACGTCGACGTCGAACCAGCGCCGGGCGGCCTCCTCGCTCGGCGCGCCCTCCAGGAAACCCTCCTGGGCAGCGCGGTAGCGCGCCGTGACGTCGTCGGTCAGGCCCTGCGTGAGATCGAGGCGGCGGATCAGCATGCCCGACAGCCTAGGCACGTCGCCGGGTGACGGGCGAGGCGATATCCCGCGGCTACCCGCCCAGCCGCTGGCGCGCCTCCATCTCGCGGAAGATCGAGAACGCGTGCGCCAGCCCGACCACCAGCTCGGTGCAGCAGGCGCCGAAGATCACGTAGCCGCCCGCGTCGAGGCCGGGGGAGTCGGGCATCTCAGGACGCAGGGTGAGCACGATGATGCCGAACACGGCCATGCCCGCCATCACCAGCGGCAGACCGGCGTGGCGGGGTCGGCGCACCGCCATCACGACGGCCAGCAGCGTGCCGGTCACGAGGAACGCCATGGCCAGCGCAGCGCTCGCCATGCCCGAGGCGAAGAGCTCCAGCATCGTGCCCGAGAGCCCGTCGCGGGCCCGCGGCAGGAACACGGGCAGGTTCACGCCCACCGTCATCGCGACCATGACCGGAAGGTGCAGGAACCGGAGCCACGCCCCCGCCCCGTCCGTCACCTGTGCCACGCAGGGAAGGATACGTGATCGCCTGGGGCCTGGCCGGGCTCGGCACCCGGGCTCACCGGTGCGGGCGCCCCGGTCGGCTGACCGGGGCGGCTACCCATGGTCGACCTCGTAGATCGCGAGCTCGTCGAACTGCACCACCAGCGTGGCGTGCTCCAGCGCCTGCCGGGTGGTCTCGCGCTGACGGTACATCTCCTGCAGCGGCAGCGTGAGCACCACGTAGTCGACGTCGCGCCACCCGTTGGCGAGGTACTCGTCCACGTCGGTGTCGGTGTTCGGCTTCTGGAACCAGATCACGTTCTGGCGGGGGCGGCCGGCGGTGACCAGGTCGAACCACAGCGAGTTGTCGACGATGAGCACGTCGTCGGCGGTGGTGTTGGCGAGCAGCCAGGCCTTCGTGTCCTCGTACTGGGCGACCTTGTCGTCGGCGAGGTAGGTCTGGCTCTTCTCCAGGGCCAGGCCTGCCGTCACGAGCGTGCCGGCGAGCACGGCAGCGGTCACGGCGAGCCGCGCCGGCCGCAGCGAGGGGCGGCTCAGCAGCGACGTCAGCCGCCCGGCGCACAGCGCCACGGCCAGGGCCGACGGCCAGATCAGGTTGATGGGGTAGGGGCCGGGCAGGTAGCCGCCGCGCAGCGGCATCGACCACAGCAGGCACAGCGTCAAGGTGACGGGTCGCAGCCGCCGCCACCGTACGATCACGAGCGCCGCCACGGCGCCGGCGACGAGCAGGACCCCGTCGGTGCTCAGCCACGACAGCAGCTTCTGGGTCGCGTCGCTCGAGGGGTCGAGCAGCGAGCCCGACGACTGCCGCGAGAACAGCTGCCAGCGCAGCGCCCACTCCAGCGACACGTGACCCTCGCCCGCGAACAGCTCGTTCTTCATGAACGCGAACACCACGTACGCCAGACCGACGCCGCAGAACAGCCACGCGTAGACGGGCACCACGTAGCGGCGGTGCGACCGGGCCGTCTGCAGCATCGACCAGAAGACCGCGGGCGCGAACAGCAGGTTCGTCTCCTTGACCAGCACCGCGCTGGCCAGCAGCACCGCGCTGAGGGCGAGGCGCCACACCCGCTGCCGGCGGTCGAGCGCCAGCAGCCAGGCCGCGAGCAGCAGCGGGGTGCCGATGTTGTCGAGCAGCACCATCCGGCCCCAGCGCAGCATCACCGGCGAGGCGCTGAACAGCACGATCCCCACCGCGCCCGCCCACCGGGGGGCCGACAGCCGTCGGGCCAGGGCGTAGAGCAGCACGCACGACACGACGTGCACCGCCAGCATGCCGACCCGCCCGGCGACCCACTCGCTGACGCCGAACAGCTTGAACGGCTGGTTCCACACCGCCAGGAGCATCCAGCCCAGCGGCGGGTGGTCGTACCAGTACGTGTAGTGCGACAGCTCGCCGTGCGTGGCCAGGGCCCACGCCTGCGACACGTACGTGCCCTCGTCGTCGAACGGGGTGGGGGAGCGCAGCATGTTCCAGGCGTGCAGCACCGTCGCGGCGGTGAGCACGGGCAGCAGCCACGCCAGGTCGCGCAGCCGGGCCGGCGAGAGCACCCGGCGACGCGGGGCGGGCGGCTCCTCGACCAGCCGGTCGTACAGGTCGGGCTCCAGCCGGGCGAGCAGCGGCGACTGGCCGAGCTGCTGGGTCGCCGCCGCCTTCACGCCGCCTCCCGCCACGCGGGCTCGGGCTCGGCGACCGGGGCGCTCAGGTGGGCGCCGACGTGGTCGGTCTTCTCCCACGAGGTCTGGCCGGCCACCATGCGCCAGCAGGCCCGCAGCGCGGCCGCCATGAGCAGCACCTGGAACGGGAACAGCCCCACCACGAGCATGACGTAGTGCCGCAGCCTCGGGCGGCGCCCGGCGATCTGGCCGAGGTCGTGCAGCCCCACGCACCCGGTCGCGAGCGTGGCCAGCAGCGGCAGGATCGGCAGGAACGTGAGCAGCGACCAGCCGTCCGGCAGCGGCACGAGCAGCATCGACACCACCGCCAGCACGAGCAGCAGCCCCGAGGTCGCCAGCAGGAACGGGGTCAGCAGCGTGAACACCGCCAGCGCCCGCTGCCGCCGACCCGGCAGCCGCCGCCACTCGCCCTTGCGCAGCACCTGGATGAACCCCTGGTTCCACCGGGTGCGCTGCTTGATGAACTGGCTGATCGTCACCGGCGCCTCCTCGCGGGTCACCAGCTCCGGGTCGTACAGCACCGACACCGGCAGCCCGTGGCTCGACAGGCGGACGCCGATCTCGCAGTCCTCGGCGAGGCAGTCGGGGTCCCAGCCGCCGAGCGCCTGCACGAGGCGGCGGCGCATGAACACGGTGTTGCCGCCCAACGGAATGAAGTCGTGCTCTGCCTGGAAAGCGAGCCGGCTGCGGAACCAGAAGTAGTACTCGAGGGTGTTCTGCAACGTGAACCAGCGCGACCAGAAGTTCACCAGCTGCACACCGGCCTGCACGGCCGCCGACCGGTCGGCGACCATGGTGCGCTCGACGGCGCGCAGCAGACCGGGGTGCACCACGTCCTCGGCGTCGAAGATGCCGAGCACGTCGCCGCGGCTGTGCGCCAGGGCCGTGTTGAGCGCTTTCGGCTTCGACTTCTCCTCGTTGTGGTCGATCACGACCCGGATCAGGCCGGGGTGGCGGGCCGCCGCCGCCTCGGCGACCGCCCGCGTGCCGGGGTCGTCGTGGCCGACGATGGCGAGCACCTCGTAGTCGGGGTGGTCGAGGGCGGCGAGGGAGTCGAGCGTGGCGCCGAAGACCGCCTCCTCGTGGCGCGCCGGCGCCAGCAGCGTGAACGAGAGCCGGCGCGGGGCCGAGCCGGTCGGCTGCGGGGCCGGTCTCGTCTCGCGCCACTCCCACAGCATCGTCACCAGGGTGAACGTTGCCAGCACGAACAGATAGAGCGCCGCGAGCACGATGGCAGACCACACGACGACGATTGGGGACATGGGGCCTTGACCTCCCAAGTTTGACGCACCGGAGCGGGGGACAATCCGGGGCAGGCGGGAGCCACGGTCGGAAAGGCTTTTCCGTGGGTCCTCGCTGCAAGCGAGACCTTAGGCAATGACACCTGGATTTGGCAAACCGGGAATCAAAGGTCCTTGTCGCGGTGCGAACCGCGACCTGGTCGCAGCCGGTTCAGGAGCAGCCGCAGGCGGCGAGGGCCGTCGAGGCCCGTTCCAGCCAGTCGCGCGCGGCGAGGTCGCCGTCGGCCACCACGTCCCCGGCCACGAACGCGAACGTCACCACGGTGCCGTCGGCCGTACGGGTGTAGCCGCTGAGGGAGTGCACCCCGGTGAGGGTGCCCGTCTTCGCCCGGACCTGGCCGCGGCCTGCGGCCTCGGTGGCTGCGTCGTCGTAGCGGCTGCCCAGGGTGCCGTCGGCGCCGGCGGTGGGCATGCCGACCGCGACGGCCCGGTAGCGGGGGTCGCTCAGCGCCAGCCCGACCGCCCGGGCGAGCACCCGGGGGGTGACGAGGTTGCTGCGCGACAGCCCCGACCCGTCGTCGAGGCGCATCCCGTCGGCCCACAGGCCCAGCCGCTCCAGCTGCGCCCGGGTGGCGGCCTGCGCCTCGGTGATCGAGCCGGGCCGGCCGGCCGCCACGGCGACGTGGCGGAAGAGCACCTCGGTCACGTCGTTGTCGGAGTGCAGCATCAGCTCTTGCACGATCACGTCGAGCGGCGCCGACCAGACCTCGGCGAGCGGTGTCGCGTCGGGTGGCGCCTTCGCCGCCGCCACCCCCGTCACCTCGATCCCGCGGGCCCGCAGCAGGGTCGCGAACGTCGCCGCGGCGTCGCCGGCCGGGTCCTTGCCGTGGACGCCGTTCACCACGCCCCGGTCGAGCCACAGGGCCGAGGTGGGGGTGGCGAAGTCCGCGTACCCCGCCGGCCACGACGGGTTCCACCCGGGGCCCTCGAACAGGGTGTCGTCGTACGCGAGCGAGACGCTCGTCCGTCCCTCTCGGGCGAGGGCGGCGGCGGTGGCGTCGGCGAGGTCGGTGACCGAAGCCCGCTCCGGGTAGGAGGGCGCGCCCGTGCCCCGCAGCAGCGGGTCGCCGCCGCCGACGAGCACGACCTGGTCGGCCCCGGCCGCCACCACCCGGGTCGCGAACCGGTGGTCGGGCCCGTACGCGGCCAGCGCCGCCGCCGAGGTGAGCGCCTTGAGGGTCGAGGCGGGGATCGTGGGGGTGTCGCCCGCCAGCTCGTAGAGCACCGTGCCGGTCGCCGGGTCCACGACGACCATGCCGGGCTTGCCGACCCCGTCTCGCGGGATCGCCGACAGCCGTCCCGCCAGCGCAGCGGACGCCGGGAGCGGCCCCGCCCCGGCCGCCCCCAGCACGGCCGACGGCGCCACGGGGGTGGGCGTGGCCGACGGCCCGGGGGCGAAGAGGGTGGGCGACACGGTCGGCTCGCCGCCGTCGACCCACAGCCCGGCCCGCCGCAGCAGCACCGGGTGGGCGAGGGCGACCCCCGCCCCGACGAGGGTGAGCACCAGCGCCGCGACCGCCCCGCGGCGCAGCTGCGACCGTGCGCGCCCTGACAGCACGAACACCTCCCACGGACTAGGCTCGACTGGGACGACACCCAGCGAGGAGTGTCCACACGGGCACCAGCATAGAAAGTGGGACGCCATGACCAGCGACATCCGCCGGACCCTGCATTTCGAGGCCACCGACGGGCTGCGCTTCGACGTCACGATCGAGATCCCCCGCGGCTCGAAGAACAAGTACGAGCTCGACCACGAGACGGGCCGCATCCGCCTCGACCGTACGCTGTTCACCTCCACCCAGTACCCGAGCGACTACGGCTTCATCGAGGGCTCCCTCGGCCAGGACGGCGACCCGCTCGACGCCCTCGTGCTCGTGCCCGAGCCCACCTTCCCCGGCGCCCTCATCGAGTGCCGTGCCATCGGCATGTTCCGCATGAAGGACGAGATGGGCGGCGACGACAAGGTCATCTGCGTGCCGACCGCCGACACCCGGCAGGGCTACCTGCGCGACATCAAGGACATCCCGGAGTACATGCTGCTGGAGATCCAGCACTTCTTCACCGTCTACAAGGACCTCGAGCCCGGCAAGTCGGTCGAGGGCGCCACGTGGACGGGCCGGCTCGCCGCCGAGCAGGAGATCCTGGCCTCGTTCGAGCGGGCCAAGGGCACCCACTACGAGCGCCACCACGTCAACCTCGCCTGAGCGGGTGAGCGCCCCCGCCGTCGCCTGGGGCCTCGCCGGACGTCTCGGCGGAGCCCTCGTCCCCCCCGGCCCGAGGGTGTCGCGGGCCGAGGCCGCCGCGGTCGTCGCCGACCTGCGGGCCTGCGCCCACGCCGCCGGCGACCTCGTCGCCGAGGCGTCGGGCCTGCCCGGCGGCGACCCGGGCGTCGTCCTGGTGGTCGACC
>JBHAES010000244.1:0-4077 GCA_041855725.1 Actinomycetota bacterium | reverse complement strand
CCCCGCGAACGATGGGTCGACATCGAGCTTCCTTTCAGGTCCCTTCCGACCGCCCCGTCTCGCAAAAGCGGTCGGCGTCTGCGGCGCCGGTCCGAATGTCGGCCCAAAGACGGCACCAGCCCAGTGCATGAGACCTCGGAAGTCAACTCGGGAGCCGTGTTTCACCTCGACCTCCAGATGAGGCTGGGCACGCGTGCGGGAAGCGAGCCGGACGGCCGGCCGCGGGAACGATGAGGTGAGCTGTCAGGGCCGTCGTCGAATCCGGTCGGGGACTTGTTTGCTGGCTAGGTGCTTCGGGGTGCGACGTGGTTACTGACGGTGCCTCGCGGACTGCGGGGCGCAACGACCGCGGCTATCGAATGATCGCGAGCGAGAGAGTGGCGCCCTGATCGGTCGAGGCGCCGGGCGCTCTTCGGTGCCGGCACACCGCGGCGGACGCGGCCGGGGCGCTGGTGCAGGCAGCGCGCCGTCAGATCGGCTCCAGGCACGTACGTGGGCGCGGGAGGTGACGGCTGCCGGGTCGCTGCCTGCTCGGCGTCTTTCGAGCTCGCTGCGACGGCGGTGCCGTTCCTGGCTCTGCCAGGCCCCAGGTTCGGTTG
Organism: Actinomycetota bacterium; assembly: GCA_041855725.1. Classification (GTDB taxonomy): domain Bacteria; phylum Actinomycetota; class Actinomycetes; order Propionibacteriales; family Propionibacteriaceae; genus JBHAES01. Next base: position 3,478 of record JBHAES010000244.1, on the reverse strand, counting down.
GCAGGGCTTGACGAGCGAGGTACGGGGTGTGGCTCAGGTGGGGGTGACGACCCCGGCGGCGAGCAGCCCGATGATGGCCAGGCCGGCCACCACCCGATAGATCACGAAGGCGGTGAACGAGTTCGTGGCCACGAACTTCAGCAGCCAGGCGATGGACGCATAGGCGACGACGAATGCCGAGGTCATCCCGACGAGGGTGGGGCCCCAGCCGACGGTCGCCTGGATCTCGGACGCGGCGCCGACGGCCTCGTAGGCACCGGCGGCGGTGAGTGCCGGGATACCGAGGAAGAATGACCAGCGGGTGGCGGTGACCCGGTCGATCCCGAGGATGAGCGCCCCCGAGATCGTCGCCCCCGACCGCGACACCCCCGGCACCAGCGACACGCACTGCCACAGGCCGAGGACGAGGGCGTCCTTGACGGTCATCGACTCCTCGCCGCGGGGGGACGGGTTGGCGGCGGCGCGCCGGTCGGCCACCCACAGCACCACCGACCACAGCACGAGGGCGCCCGCCACCACCCACAGCGACCGCAGGGCGCCGGTGACGAGGTCCTTGGTCAGCAGCGCCACCACCACGATGGGCACGACGCCCACGATGACGCCCCAGCCGAGCCGGTAGTCGGCGTGGTCGCGGTGCTCGGCGTGGAGCAGGCCGCGGAACCAGCCGCCGGCGAGCCGCACGATGTCGCGGGCGAAGTAGACGATGGCGGCGAGGATCGCGCCCACCTGCACCACCGCCGTGAACGCCGTGACGCCCCGGTCGTCGATCTGGTAGCCGAGCAGCTTCTCGGTCACCGTGAGGTGCCCGGTGCTGGAGACGGGCAGGAACTCGGTGAGCCCTTCGACGATCCCGAGGATGATGGCGTCCAGCCAGCTCATGAGTCGCCTTCCTGTCGCGTACGAAGCCGGGCCACCCTACCGTCTCGCCCGGTCGCGCAGGTCGAACAGGTACCGTACGTCGACCATCTCGCCGCCCGGCACCGGCTGTCGCCGCGACAGGCCGTCGCGGACCCCGCCGGCCCGCTCGTAGAACGCCCGGCCGCGGGCGTTGCCCGCCAGCGCCCACACCACCGCCACCGGGTGGGTGGTGGCCAGCGCGTCGAGGGCGGCGGCGAGCAGGGCCCCGCCCACCCCGGCGGACCGGTGGCCCGGCAGCACCCACAGGTCCCACACCTCGCCGGCGGCCGTGGCGTCGGGGTCGGCGCAGGGTCCGTACGAGACGAACCCCACCACCGTCTCGTCGACCTCGGCCACCACCACCCGCAGCGTGCCCTGCAGGCCGGCCCGCCACCGGGCCCGGCACGCTGGCAGCGACAGCGAGTCGAGGTAGGCGTCGGGCAGCAGCCCGCGGTAGGCCTCGGTCCAGCCGCGGTGGTGCGCGACGGCCACCGCGTCGGCGTCGGCGTCGGTCGCCGGACGCAGCACCACCCGGCTGTCGTGGCCCGTGCCCATGCCGCCCGCCTACGGCGTCTGCAGCGAGCCGTCGCGCAGCCGGGTCTGGGTCCAGGTCGTCACGCCGGCGTCGGGCGGGTACCTCGCCGCCTCGGCCTCGACCAGCTCGATCCCCCAGCCGGGCCGGTCGTTGGGGTAGACGTAGCCGCCGCGCTGCTCGGGCAGGCCCGGGAACACGTCGAGCAGCGCCTCGGACGGCTCGGCCAGGTCGTGCAGGATGAAGTTCGGCGGCCGGGTGCCCGACCACTCCTGCACCCCGAAGTTGCGCGACGCCACGTCGAGGTGGATGTTGGCCGCGTGCGCCATCGGCGACATGTCACCGGGGCCGTGCCACGCCGTGCGCACCCCGTACGCCTCGGCGAGCAGCTGCAGCTTGCGGACGGGCGTCAGCCCGCCGGCCGCGGTGAGGTGCACCCGGATGAAGTCGATCACCCGCGACTCGATGAGGCGGCGCCACTCGAAGGGGTTGGTGAACAGCTCGCCCATGGCCAGCGGGGTGGTGGTCTGGGCCCGCAGCTCAGGGAACCACTCCTCGTCCTCCAGCGCCAGGGCGTCCTCGAGGAAGAACAGCTCGTGGGGCTCCAGTTCCTTCGCCAGCCGGATCGCGTCGACCGGTCGGAGCCGGCCGTGCACGTCGTGCAGCAGCTCCACGTCGAAGCCGACCTGCGAGCGCACCTCGTCGAACATGGCCACCGTGTCGCGCAGGTAGCGGCGGGGCTCCAGGTAGAGGCCCCGCGGCGCGCCGACGGGGGCGTCGGGCGGCGGGTCGGCGAGCCTGCCGCCGCCGTAGCCGCCCAGCTGGCACCGCACGTAGCGCACCCCGTCGGCCACGTACGCCGCTACGTTGTCGACCAGCTCGGCCAGGTCACGGCCGTCGGCGTGCCGGTAGACCGGCACCCCCTCGCGGACCTTGCCGCCCAGCAGCTGGTAGACCGGCATGCCGGCGAGCTTGCCCTTGATGTCCCACAGCGCCAGGTCGATGCCCGAGATCGCGTTGTTCTCGATGGGGCCGTAGCGCCAGTAGGCATTCTGGTGCATGAGCTGCCAGATCTCCTCGATCGCCTCGGCGTCGCGGCCGACGACCAGCGGCTTGAGGTACTCCTCCAGCAGCGTCACCACCGCCTTGTGCCGGTAGGCGAAGGTGGCGCACCCGAGCCCGTGCAGCCCGTCGACGTCGGTGAGCACCTTCACCGCCACCAGGTTGATGCCCTCCGGCGCGGTGCAGGTCACCTGCACGTCGGCAATCCTCACCATGACCCCGCTCCTTCCGTACGACCGGCCCGGCGGGCCCCGACCCCCATCATGTCCTGTGCCTGGGACCGGCGAGCGACGACCCCGCCGCGGACCCCCTCGACGCGCCGTGGCGCGCTGGGTGCGGGACCGGCCGGGACGTGATTCACTGGACCCATGGCACAGCATCTCGGACTCGACCTTCCTGGCCAGCTGCTGGCCGACGGTTTCGACCGGGTGCACGAGAACGTGCACGCGGTGTGCGAGGGGCTCGACGCGGGGGCGCTGTCGTGGCGGCCGGCCCCGGGCGCGAATCCGGTCGGCTGGCTGGTGTGGCACCTCACCCGGGTGATGGACGACCACGTGTGCGGCGTGGCCGAGGCGCTGGGCCTGCCCGGCGGCGAGCAGCGCTGGCTCGCCGACGGCTGGTGCGAGCGGCTGGCCCTGCCGTACCCGCCGCAGGCGCACGGCTACGGCCACACCGCTGCCGACGTGGCGGCGTTCGCGGCAACCGCCGACGACCTGCTCGGCTACCACGACGCGGTGCACGCCCACACGCTGGGCGTGCTCGCAACGCTCGCCGACCACCACTACGCCGCCGTGGTCGACCCCGGCTGGGACCCGCCGGTCACCGCGGCGGTGCGGCTCGTGAGCGTGCTCGACGACGCCGCCCAGCACGTCGGCCAGGCTGCCTACGTCAAGGGCCTCTTGGGCTGACCCGCCCCGTGCGGCCCGTGCGACGCCGCTACCGCTGGTCGGCGACGCGCGCGCAGAGCACCGTCGCCGGGTGCCCGTG
>JBHAES010000243.1:0-15384 GCA_041855725.1 Actinomycetota bacterium | reverse complement strand
GTCAGCTGCGCCAGTGCGAGAACCTCGAGGCCAACGAGGTGGTGCTGGCCATGCCGCGCCGCCTCGTCCGGCTCTCGATCCCGCCCACCCCGAGCGAGTACCAGCTGCTCTTCGGCCACCGCGGGCGGCGGTGACCGGCGTGCACCCGACCATGGAAGGCGGACCACGGTGACCACCACTGTCGGCGAGGACCTCGCGCGCGTCACGGTCATCTCGCCCACGCGACGCATCGACCTCGCCCTGCCGGGGTCCACCACCCTCGGCGAGCTGCTGCCCAGCATCGTGCGCTTCGCCGGCTTCGAGGGCGCGTCGACCCAGGAGACGGTGCACGCCTGGGTGCTGCAGCGCCTCGGCGAGGACCCGCTCGACACCAACAAGAAGGTGTCGGCGCTCAGCATCCGCGACGGCGAGACGCTGCACCTGCGCCAGCGCGAGTCGACCATGCCCGACGCGGCGTTCGACGACGTGGTCGACGCGGTCACCACCGCCACCTCGACCCGGCCGTCGTGGGTGCCGCACAACAGCCAGTGGTTCGCCGTCGTGTCGATGGTGGCGCTGCTGGTGGGGCTGCCGGCGCTGGAGCTGTGGCACCTCGGCCTGGAGCCGCCGGGCGGCGGCGTGATCGAGGCGGCCCTCACCCTCGTGGTCGGGTCGGCGGCCGGGGTGGGGGCGATCGTGCTCTCGCGTGCCTTCGGCCGGTTCCTGCCCGCGGCCGGGCTGGCGTGGGCGACCGACGCCCTCTACGGCGCCGGCGGGCTGTTCCTGCTGCCCCGCGAGCCCCTGCCGCTGCGGGTGATGATGGCCGCCGCCCTGGTGCTGCTCGCCGCCACCGTCATGTGGCTGGCGGCCCGGGTGCAGCCGTACGCGCACCTCGCCGCCCTCGTGACCGCGTTCCTGGTGATGCTGGCGACGATGGCGATGGTGCTGTTCGACGGCAAGGTGGTCGAGGCGGGGGCCGTGTCGGTGGCGCTCATCCTGGCCGTCACGTCGCTGCTGCCGATGCTGTCGTACCAGCTGGCCCGGGTGGAGATGCCGAACCTGCCGGCCACCGCCGAGGCGCTCATGGCCGACGACCAGCCGGTGCAGTCCGACATCGTGGCCCGCGCCGTCAGCGCCGACCGGGTGCTGGGGGCGTTCCTCGCCGCCAGCGGCCTCACCGTGACCCTGCTGATGGCGCCGGTGCTGATGCGCGGCGACTGGCCCGTGCTCGCCCTGGGCGCCGCGGTGGCGCTGGCGCTCATGCTGCGCTCGCGCGCCTTCGTCGGCTACACCCAGCGCATGTCGCTGCTGCTGCCCGGCTCGCTCATCGGGTTCGCGTCGGTGGCCATCACGATGCTCGGGCTGCCGTACGGGCTGCGCCTGGCCCTGGGCACGGTGCTCGTGCTCGTCGCCGGGCTCGCGCTGGCCACGTACGCGTCCCGCACGTACGACCGGATCATGGCACCGACGTGGGGCCGTATCGGCGACATCCTGGAATGGCTGGGCATCATGGCGATCGTGCCGCTCGTGCTGGCGGTGCTCAACGTCTACACGATGGTGCTCGGCTGGGCGGCGGGACGGTAGCCCATGGCGACCATCACGTTCAACCGAGGCAAGCGGGCCACCCCGCCCCCGATGCCCCGCGGCGACCTGCTGCTCGAGTCGCCGCCCGAGGTGCCCGCCTCGCAGCCGGCCAAGCCGTTCGGCATGATCCTGCGGTTCCTGCCCATGATCGCCGGCGGCGGCGCCATGGCGATGATGTACTCCGGCATGCTGACCGGTGGCGGCACCGGCGGGCGCGGCCCGCTCGGCGCCGTCATGGGCGCCCTCATGGGCGTGTCGATGATCGGCATGATGATCTCCAACGTGGGGCGGGCCAACGACGACCAGGCCCAGGAGCTCGACGCGGCCCGCCGCGACTACTTCCGCTACCTCGGCCAGACCCGCAAGCAGGTGCGGCAGGCGGCCGCGGCCCAGCGCAAGGCGGTGTCGTGGCGCCACCCCGCCCCCGACACGCTGTGGACCCTCGCCGGCGACCGGCGCATGTGGGAGCGGCGCCCCGACGCCGAGGACTTCTGCTCGGTGCGGATCTCCGTGGGCCGCCAGCAGTTCGCCAAGCGGATCGTGCCGCCGGAGTCCAAGCCGGTCGAGGACCTCGAACCCCTCACCACCGGCGCGCTGCGGCGCTTCATCCGGACGCACCTGACGGTGCCGAGCGTGCCGCTCATGGTGAGCATCCGCGGCTTCAAGCACTTCCAGCTGGTGGGCGACATCGAGGCGTCGCGCCGGCTCGCGTACGCGATGCTCGCCCAGGTGGTCGCCTGGCACGCCCCCACCGACGTGCGCGTCATCGTCTGCTGCTCGCGGGAGAACCAGGCCAGGTGGGACTGGACCAAGTGGCTGCCCCACATCCAGCACCCGACCCGGACCGACGGCGCCGGCTCGGTGCGCATGTTCGCCACGTCGACCATGGAGCTGTCGCAGGTCACCGACGGGTCGCAGAGCACCGGCGGCGGCGACCCCGCCCACGTGGTGCTCGTCGTCGACGGCATCGACGGGGTGAGCGCCGACATGTTCGCCACCCCGACCACCACCACGTCGACCATCGAGATCTCCACGCTGCGGGAGCGTCCCAAGCGCATCGACCACAACGTGGCCGTGCTCGACGTGAGCGTCGACGACCTCACCCTCCACCGCCGCCAGCAGTCGGGGCCGGTCGCCTCCACCTCGTTCGGCAAGCCCGACCAGGTGCCGATGGTGTACGTGGAGATGCTGGCGCGCCAGCTGGCCCCGTACCGGATGCCCGTCGTGCAGACGGGCGTCGAGGAGGACGAGGCACCCGAGCCGGTGTTCGAGGCGCCCAAGGACTACCCGACGATGCTGGGGGTCGGCGACCCGCTCACCCTCGACGTGCGACAGGCGTGGAAACCGCGGCCGCTGCACCAGCGCCTCAGGGTGCCCGTGGGCGCCGGCGAGGACGGGCGCCCCGTCGAGCTCGACATCAAGGAGTCGGCCATGGGCGGCATGGGCCCCCACGGCCTGTGCATCGGCGCCACCGGCTCCGGCAAGTCGGAGTTCCTGCGGACCCTCGTGCTCGGCCTGTCGATGACCCACTCGTCGGAGCAGCTCAACTACGTGCTCGTCGACTTCAAGGGCGGCGCCACGTTCGCCGGCCTCGACGACCTGCCCCACGTGTCGGCGGTCATCACCAACCTCGAGGGCGAGCTCACCCTCGTCGACCGCATGCAGGACGCCATCGCCGGCGAGATGGAGCGCCGCATGGAGGTGCTCTCGCAGACGAACGCGATGCTGAAGAACAAGGACATCAAGAACCGCGAGGAGTACGAGATCGCCCGCCAGGAGGGCGCCGACATCCCGCCGATGCCCAGCCTGTTCATGGTGGTCGACGAGTTCTCCGAGCTGCTCACCGCCCGGCCCGAGTTCATCGACCTGTTCATCCAGATCGGCCGCATCGGCCGCTCGATCGGCGTGCACCTGCTGCTCGCCTCGCAGCGGCTGGAGGAGAACAAGCTCCGCGGCCTCGACACGTTCCTGTCGTACCGCATCGCGCTGCGCACGTTCTCGCCGGCCGAGTCGCGCGTGGTGATCGGCGTGCCCGACGCGTACGAGCTGCCGTCGGGCCCCGGCAACGGCTACCTCAAGTTCGACACCGTCTCGATGACCCGGTTCAAGGCCGCGTACGTGTCGGGCCCGTGGCACGGCAGCCCCACGGGGGCGGCCGAGGCCGAGGTGGAGGAGATCGGTCCCACCGGCGTCGTCCGCAAGGCGTGGGTGCCGCCGGTGATGGAGTTCGTCTCCGGCCACGTCGACGAGGTGAAGCCGCCCGAGCCGGAGCCGGAACCGGTCGTGCTCACGCCGAAGCCCGAGGCCGAGACGGCCAAGGCCGCCGAGGCCGAGAAGGACGCCGACGACGACACCGACGACGAGACCCTGCTGGGCATCGTGGTCGGCCGGCTCAAGGGGCACGGCTGGCCCGCCCACCAGGTGTGGCTGCCGCCGCTGGACTCGCCGCCGACGATGGACCAGCTGCTGCAGGACCCCATCGCCGACGTGCCCGGCCGCGGCCTCATGGTCGCCAACCCGCGCAAGCAGGGCACCCTGTCGGGCCCGGTCGCGCTCATCGACCGCCCGCGCCAGCAGCGCCGCGACCCGATGTGGCTCGACTACTCCGGCGCCGGCGGCAACCTCGCCGTCGTGGGCGGCCCGCAGGCCGGCAAGTCGATGGCGCTGCGCTCGGCGATCGCCGGGCTGGCGCTCACCCACACCCCGGCCGAGGTCGGCTTCTACATCCTCGACTTCGGCGGCGGCTCCCTCACCTCGATGCGGGACCTCGCCCACGTCGGCTCCGCCACCGGCCGCCTCGACGTCGACCGGGTGCGGCGCACGATCGCCGAGATGACCTCGCTCATGCAGTCGCGCGAGCTCATGTTCGCCGAGCAGGGCATCGACGGCATCGCCACCTACCGGCGCGGCCGCCGCGACGGGTCGATCCCGCCCGACCGGTTCCCGACCGACGTGTTCCTGGTCGTCGACGGGTGGATGACGCTGCGCCAGGAGTTCGAGGCGCAGGACCCGGTGATCACCAACATCGCCGCCCGCGGCCTCGGCTACGGGCTGCACGTGATGGCGTCGGCCAACAAGTGGTCCGAGTTCCGCCTCGGCATCCGTGACCTGCTGCAGAGCCGGGTGGAGCTGAAGCTGGGCGACCCCTTCGAGTCCGAGATCAACCGCAAGCTCGCCGCGCTCGTACCCACCGGGCGACCCGGCCGCGGCCTCTCCGGCGACGGCCTGCACATGCTCACCGGCCTGCCCCGCATCGACTCGGTCGAGGACGCCGACAGCGCCACCGACGGGCAGCGCGCCATGATCCAGGCCATCAACCAGGCCTGGAAGGGTCCGAAGGCGGCCGAGGTGCGCATGCTGCCCGACGACCTGCCGGTGTCGGCGCTGCCGCAGATCGAGTACGACGACACCCGCAAGGCGGTCCCGTACGGCATCGACGAGCTGGAGCTGTCGCCGGTGTGGCTCGACCCGAAGGCGGAGCCGCACCTGGTGATCCTCGGCGGGCCCGAGTGCGGCAAGTCGACGGTGCTGCGCGTCATCGTCCACGGGCTGCTCAAGCGCTACACCCCGGCGCAGGCGAAGTTCCTCGTGCTCGACTACCGCCGCTCGCTGCTCGGGTTCATCCCCGACGACTACATCCTGCGCTACGCCCCGAGCCAGCAGGCCGGCATCGAGACCATCAAGCAGACGGCGCCGGCGCTCACCAACCGGCTCCCCACCGCCGACCTCACCAGCCAGCAGCTGCGTGACAAGTCGTGGTGGAAGGGCCCCGAGCTGTTCGTGATCGTCGACGACTACGAGCTGGTCGCGACCGGCATGGGCAACGCCCTGCAGCCGTTCACCGACTTCATCTCCGTGGCGTCCGACATCGGCCTGCACGTCATCATCACCCGCGGCATGGGCGGCGCCGGGCGCGCCGTCATGGACCCCGTCATCGGGCGGATCAAGGACGGCGCCAACCCGGCCCTGGTGATGAGCGGCAACAAGGACGAGGGAGTGCTGTGGGGCAACTACCGCGGCACCCCCCTGCCTCCGGGGCGAGGTACCCTCGTGAACCGGGCGGGGCAGGTGCTGGTGCAGGTGGCGAACCTGCCGGCACAGGCGTGAGCCGGGTCGGCGCGACCGGGCAGGACCGGTCGACCGGCGCAGGTGCGAGGCGAGGAGGTCTGACGTGACGACGTGGGTGAGGTGGCAGCGCCGGCTGGCAGCGCTGGTGGGCCTGCTGCTCGTGCAGGCCGTGGTGGTCGTGCCCCCGCAGGCGCACGCGGCCCCGACGCAGCTCGACCCGGTGCTGTGCGGCGGCGAGCCCGAGGCGGCCTACACCACCCCGTCACAGGTGTGGCAGTTCGACCGGCTCAAGCCGCAGCGGGCGTGGGCCCTCACCGACGCGCAGGGCCGCAAGCTCGACGGCACGGGCGTCAAGATCGCGGTGCTCGACACGGGCGCGGCGGTCACCGACTCGCCGTACTTCAACAAGAGTCGGCTCCGCTCGTACAACCTCGTGGGCGACGACGCCGACATCAACCAGAAGGCGTCGAAGGGGGAGAAGTACTTCCTCGACTGCCTCCACGGCACCATGGTCGTCTCGCTCATCGCGGGGCAGCGGGTCGCCAACAGCCCGTTCTCCGGCATGGCGCCGGGGGCGACGGTGTACGCCATGCGGGTGCTCAAGTCGTCGAAGGAGACCGAGGACCAGACGGCGCTCGTGGCCGGCATGCGGGCCGCCATCGACATGGGTGTCGACGTCATCAACATCTCGCAGGCCGGCGGACCGCGCGACGACCTGCGTACGCTGACCGCCGAGGCGATCGCGAAGGGGATCGTGGTGGTGGCCGCCACCGGCAACACCGGCGACAAGGCGGGGCCCCGCTACCCGGCCGCCTACCCGGGCGTCATCGCGGTGGGCATGTCCACCATGACCGACGCCCCCCACGCGGAGTCCGGGTACGCCGAGGGCATGGCGGTCACCGTCGCCGCGCCCGGCATCGACGTGATCGGGCTCGCCCCGTCGGCGGTCGACCGCAGCGGCAACGGCGAGTACTCGGCCCAGGAGATCCAGGAGTGGCAGCGGTTCCGTACCGGCTCCGGCACCTCGTTCTCGACGCCGCTCGTGGCGGGCCTGGTGGCGCTCATGCTGCAGAAGGACCCCGACCTCACCCCGGCGCAGGTGAAGGCCCGCCTGCAGGTGAGCGCCGACCCGCCCATGGGCACCATCCCCGACCGGCAGCTCGGCTTCGGCATCGTCAACCCGCTGCTGGCGCTCACCAAGAACATCCCCGACGTCGGCGTGTTCACCGGGCAGGACATCGAGCCGCCGACGTCGCCGGGGCAGCTGCCCCCGCCGCCCGACCCGCGACCCAAGCTGATCGCCGTCACGTTCGGCGCCGTCACCACCGTGCTCGTGATGCTCGGCATCGTCGTGGCCGAGGCGGTGCCCGCCATGATCCGGCGCCGGTTCCGGCCGGCCGTGCCCGACCCGCCGTCGACGTCCGGGTGATGGCGAGGACGGCCCATCGGCGCAGGCACCGGGTGCGGCCCCGGCGTACGGGCACCGGGACCCGTGCCGCGCCGCCCCCACGCCCGTCCCGGCTGTACCGGCCCCACGCGTGGCACCGCGACCACCGGTTCGGCCTCGTCGGCGTCGCCACGTCGGTGCTGCTGATCTGCCTCGTCGGCTACCTCGGGCCCTCGGCCGCCACCCTGCGGCTCGACCCGGTCGGCAGCGTGCTGCCCCCGTACAACCTTCAGGTGCGGGTGTCGGACTGGGTGTCGGTCGGGCTGCTGTGGGCGGCGCTGGCGGTGGGCGCGGTGGGCTGGTGGCTCTGCATGCGGGCCGCCGACGACGGGTGGCGGCCCCGGCTGCGACGCCTCGCCGGCCTCGGCGTGGTGCTCACCTCCCTGCCCGTGCTCGTACCGCCGATGACCTCGGCCGACGTGCTCATGTACGCCGCGTACGGACGGCTGCAGGTGACCGGGTACAACCCTTACCACGTGCCCCCCGCCGAGATCTTCCGCAGAGAGTACGACGCCGTGATCCACCAGGTGGAGCGGCCGTGGCAGGACACGCCCACGGTGTACGGGCCGGTGATCTCGGGCACCCAGTACGTCGCGAACCTGCTGGGCGGGGTGAACCTGCACGACATCGTGTTCTGGCTGCAGCTGTTCAGCCTGCTGCCGATGCTCGGCATCGCCGGGGTGGCGCTGTGGCTGGCGCGCGGCAACCCCCTGCTGGGGCTGCGGGTGGTGCTCGTGCTGCTGCTCAACCCCGCCCTCGTGTGGGCGGTGGTGGCCCAGGCCCACAACGAACCCGTCGCCGTGCTCCTCGGCATGCTGGCGCTGGCCCTCCTGCGGTCACACCCGCTGCTGGCCGGGCTCGCCATCGGGTTCGCCGGCGGCGCGAAGATCAACATGGTGCTGTACGGGGTGGCCATGCTGTGGGGGCTGCGGGCGCGGCTGCGGCGGGCCGGGCTCGTCGTCGTGGGGGCGGCGGCCAGCCTGGCCCTGTGCTACGCGGCGTGGCAGCCGGGGGCGCTGCTGGCCGCCTCGCGCAACACCGGCTACGTCAACGCCGCGGCGTGGGCCGCGCCGGTCTACAGCCGGCTGCTCGGGTTCTACAGCGAGAACGTGTCCAAGATCATCGTCAACGTGATCGGCCTCGTGCTGTGGGCCGTGGTGGCCGCCATGCTGGCCCGGGTCATGCCGTACCGGCCGCTGCCCGGCATCGGGCCCGACGACGACCCCGACCGGGACCCCACCTCGGTGGCGGTGCATGCCGCGACCGTGCTCTACGTGTCGTGGCTGCTCACCACCCCGAACTCGTTCTCGTGGTACGACCTGCTCGCGTGGGCGCCGCTCGCCCTCGCCGCCGCCAGCCGCCTCGACACCATGCTCCTGTGGCGCACCACCTGGCTGTCGGCCGCGTTCGTCACCGGGCGGCAGTACGACTTCAACGAGACCGTCGACCTCGTCGGCGCCCGGGTCCGAGACACCGCCTGCGTCATCGCCCAGGTGCTCGTCGTCCTCGCCATCATCTGGTGGTGGTTCCAGTCCCGGCCCCCGCGCCGCGCCGCGCCGGCGCCGGCGACGTCGTCCGCGTCCTACGTGTCGACCAGCGACCGCCCCGACGCCCGTCCCGCAGCCGGAGGTGGCGCCGGGGGCGGTGGGCCGCGGACCTGGGCCCTACGTGTCGCCGGCTGGGTGCGGGCGGTGCCGGGCAGGCTGAGGGGCCGACGCTCGCACGGGGACTGGTAGCCCAGGGACGTCCACCAGGTCGAGGGTGACGCCAGCGGGCGTGCCCTCACAGGGATGGGGCTGCGGGAGCCGGCTCTGGCCCGTCCGGCGGGCAGGTCTCGTCGTCGCCACGTCGGCGACGGTGGCGTGAGGTCTCGGGCTGGTCCGGTGGGCGCTGAGGGTCCCGGCTCGACGACGTGCACCTCGCGGTGCAGGGCAGTGCGTCGCGGGCGCGGAGCGTCCGCTCCCGTCCGGCCTGGCCACGACTGCAGGTCGCCGGCCATGCTCTGGTCCCCCGTCCGCGATGGGTGCTCAGGGTCCTCGGCCCACGACGGCGTACGGGCGGGTGGTCCGCGTCTGCCCCGTCCGGCGGGTCGGTGACGGGAGGAGGGTCCGCCGGGGCGTCCTATGCTGACCCCATGCCAGTCCCCGGGTGGTACCGCGACCCCGAGCGCACCGCGCCCGTGCGGTGGTGGGACGGGCAGCGCTGGACGGCATGGCAGGCCGACACGCCCGACGCGCCGTTCCCGCCGCCGGGACCGGTCGAGACGGTGGCGGCGCGCGAGACGGGCCTGCGCCGGCGGGTGCTCGTCGGCGGGCTGCTCGCCGCGGCCGGGTTCGGGGGGCTGACCGCGTACGGGATGGGGCTCGACGAGCGGCGGCGCGCCGAGGCCCGGGCGGCCGCGATGCCGTCGGTGCTCGGGTCGGTGGCGCCCGCCCCCCAGCAGGAGCTGGCGATGGTGGTCGACGAGGCCACCGGGTTCGTCCGGTGGTCGCGGCTGCTGACCGTGCAGCTGCCACCGCCGCCGTTCCAGCAGCCGGCGGTGCTGTCGTCCGGCGCCGTGGTCTCGACCGGGGTGCTGCGGAACGCGGTCGACGCCGGCTGGACCGCCGCCGACGCGTGGTGGCCGCCGACCGCGGTCATCGGCGTGCCGCGCGACGAGTACCTCGACCCCACCGACCTGCCCCGGTCGGCGGTCGCCCTCGCGGGGGCGCTGCGTCAGCGGCTGTACGCCACCGGCGACGACCAGCCCGACGTGACCGTGTCCGACGAGACCAGGTTCACCTGCCCCGCGGCCCGGGCGACGGCGGAGGCACGCTTCGTCGACGGCCGTGGCGCGGCGCGCACCTCCCGGGTGCGGGTGACGGTGCTGGCGGTACGGCCCGTCGCCCACGCCATGTGGCTGGACACGCTGCCCGACGGGTCGTCCCAGGCGTCCGCCGACGCGCTCGACCGGGCCTACGACACGATCTGGGTCGCGTGAGCCTCCGGCTGCCGGCGGGATGGGTGGGCGAGGCGGCCACCGAGGTGCGCCGGTCCCGCTTCCTGGCCGCCCTGGCCCGTACCGACACCGAGGAGCAGGCGCGGGCGTTCGTCGCCGACCGGCGGCGCACCCACCCCGATGCCCGGCACCACTGCACCGCGTTCGTGCTCGCCGGCGACGGGGCCCAGCCGCGGGAACGCACCTCCGACGACGGGGAGCCGTCGGGCACCGCCGGCCAGCCCATGCTCGACGTGCTGCGAGGGGCCGACCTCGTCGACGTGACCGCCGTGGTCACCCGCTGGTTCGGAGGTGTCAAGCTCGGCACCGGCGGGCTCGTCCGGGCCTACTCCGACGCCGTCGTCGCCGCCCTCGTCGAGGCACCTCGCGTACGGGTGGAGACGTTCGGGGCGTGGCGGCTCGTCGCCCCGTACGACGCCGCCGGCCGGTGGCAGGCCGACCTGCTCGGCTTCGGCGCCCAGGTGACCCCCACCTACGAGGCCGACCACGTCGCCCTGCGGCTGGTGCACCCGGACGGCGGGGCGCTCGGGTCCTACGTGGCGGCCCTCACCCAGGGTGACGGCGTGCTCGTGCCCGACGGCGCCGTACGGGTGGAGGTGCCGGTGCGAGCCGTGACGTGACGGCGTCGTCCCGGCATGTGGATGGTGTCCCTGGTGGTGGGACGGGTCGTCGGGTAGGTTGCTCGTCGACCTCCGGTGGCGAGAAGGGGAACCCGATGACCATGTGCGCGCGGTGCTGCGTCGCCATGATGGGCCACCACTTCCATCGGCGCATCCGTCACTGTCGTGGGGGCGTCCGGCTCTAGCCGCGTCCCTCGGGACGTGCCGGCCGCTCACACCTCGACCCAGCCACGTCACACCGATCAGAAGGACGACATGCCCATCCTCACCAGCATCACCGAGGCGGTCGGCGGCACGCCGCTCGTCAGGCTCAACAAGACCACCGAGGGCGGAGGCGCCACCATCGCCCTCAAGCTCGAGTTCCAGAACCCCGCCGGCTCCGTCAAGGACCGCATCGGCGTCGCCATCGTCGACGCGGCCGAGGCGTCCGGGCAGCTGCAGCCGGGCGGCACCATCGTCGAGGCCACGTCCGGCAACACCGGGATCGCCCTCGCCATGGTGGCGGCCGCCCGCGGCTACGGCTGCGTCCTCACCATGCCCGAGTCGATGTCGAAGGAGCGGCGGGCGCTGCTGCGAGGGTTCGGGGCCGAGCTGGTGCTGACCCCCGCCGCCGAGGGGATGCGCGGCGCCGTCGAGCGCGCCGAGGCGATCGCCGCCGAGCGGGGCGCCGTGCTGGCCCGCCAGTTCGAGAACGAGGCCAACCCGGCGGTGCACTACCGTACGACGGGCCCGGAGATCTGGGAGGCCACCGCCGGGCAGGTCGACATCCTGGTGTCGGGCATCGGCACCGGCGGCACCATCACCGGTGCCGGCCGCTACCTGCGCGAGCAGAAGCCGGGCGTGCGGATCGTCGCCGTCGAGCCCGAGGAGTCGCCGGTCCTCTCCGGCGGCAAGCCGGGGCCGCACAAGATCCAGGGGATGGGCGCCAACTTCGTGCCCGACGTGCTGGACCGGGAGGTCTACGACGAGGTGGTGACCGTCAACGCCGACCAGGCGGTCGCGACCGCACGCGCTCTCGCCACGCAGGAGGGCATCCTGTGCGGCATCTCGTCGGGCGCCATCGCGCGGGTGGCGATCGACCTCGGCCGGCGGCCCGAGAACGCCGGCAAGACCATCGTCGCGATCACCCCCTCGTTCGGTGAGCGCTACCTCTCCACCGTGCTCTTCGAGGGCCTCGTCGACTGACGCGCTCCGAGCGACGAAGGGGTGGCCTGTCACGGGCCACCCCTTCGCCATGACGTCGAGGTTCGCGCCCTACGTGCCGGCAGCTGACGAGGCTCGCGTCGCGCTCCGTTCATCCGATGCCGCGTCGCGGTGCTGCATGGGGCGGCCCTCCGCAGCTGGCGGGTCGTGCCCGTTGCATTGTCCACACAGCGCACCTGGAGGGGGGTTGTCCACAGGAATCGTCCACAGGGTTGGGGTTGTCGGTGGAAGTGTCTAGCGTGGCCGCATGCACGACCCGCTGCGCTTGGACGAGCCGGTCACCCCGGCCGGGCTGCGGCGTGTCCTGGAGTGGTTGGGGACCCTGGATGCGGGGGCCGGCGACGACGCCGGCCGCATCGACCTGCTGAGCGCGCTGGAGGCGGTGAAGCGGGCCGCGGCGGCGGCGCAGCACCGGCTCACCGAGGCGTTCCGCCAGTCGCAGGTCGCCAGCGCGCCGGTGGGGCAGCGGGTGGAGGTGACGAGCCGCTCGATCGCGCAGCAGGTGGCGTCGGCGCGAGGGGAGTCGCCGCATCGCGGGGGTGGGCTCGTGCACGAGGCGCGCACGCTGGTGGGTGACATGCCGGGGCTCCTGGGCATGATGGCGGCCGGGGAGCTCTCCGAGTATCGCGGCCAGGTCGCGGTGCGCGAGACCGAGGTGCTGTCGTCGCCGCAGCGGCGCGAGGTCGACGCGCACCTGGCGGCCGACCCCGGGGCGTCGGGCTGGGGCAACACCCGGTTCGAGCGGGAGGTCAGGGCGGCAGGCATCCGCGTCGACGAGGAGTCGTACGTGAAGCGGCTTGCGGTGGCGCAGACGCGGCGACGGGTGTCGCTGCGGCCGGCCGCCGACGGGATGGTGTGGCTGTCGGTGCTGGCCCCGCTGGCGGGCGGGGTGTCGTGCTGGGCCTCCTTGACCCGTGACGCGGCGCGGCTGCGGGCTGCGGGCGACGAGCGGAGCCGGGCCCAGATCATGGCCGACCTGGTGGTCGAGCGGCTCACGGGGGTGTCGTCGGCGACGGCGGTCCCGGTACGGGTCAACCTGGTGGTCAGCGACGCCACCCTGCTGGGCGGCGCCGCCGAACCGGGGTGGGTCGAGCACTACGGTCCGGTGCCCGGCGCCGTCGCCCGACGGCTCACGACGGCGTCCGAGGCCGAACGGACGCAGCTGCGGCGGCTGTACGCGGACCCCGCGGGCAGGCTGGTGGCGATGGAGTCCCGGTCCCGGCGCTTCCCCGCAGGGTTGGCGGCGTTCGTGGCGATGCGCGACCAGGTGTGCCGCACCCCGTTCTGCGGCGCGCCGGTGCGTCACAGCGACCACGTCGTCCCCCACGCCGCGGGCGGGCAGACCGCAGAGACGAACGCGCAGGGCCTGTGCGAGGCCTGCAACCATGCCCGGCAGGCCGCGGGGTGGCGGGCCACGGTCAGCGACGACGGCACCGTCGTCACCACCACCCCCACCGGGCACACCTACACCTCGCCGGTGCCCTCCCAGCCGCCGCCCGGCCAGCCGGCCACGTGGCCGCCTCCCGTCCGGCTGCGCAGCGGCACCTTCCGGCATCAGGCCCCCGGGCGTCGTCGCAGACCGCGTCGGAGGGCCGCGCGTCACCACCTCGCACGGCGGCTCCGGCGCTGACGGTAGCCTGACTGGGTGCTCGGATACTTCGGCCCGGCCGGGTCGTTCACTCATCAGGCCCTGCTGACGCTCGCCCCTGGCGACGAGGCCCGGGCCTTCCCGACCGTGCCCGCCACGCTCGACGCGGTGCGCGACGGCACCGTACGGGCCGGCCTGGTGCCGATCGAGAACTCGGTCGAGGGCGGCGTGTCGGCCACGCTCGACAACCTGGCGCAGGGGCGCCCGCTGGTGATCGTCGGGGAGGTGCTGCTGCCGGTCCAGTTCGGCCTCTACATACGACCCGGGACGTCGTTGGCCGACGTGCGTCGCGTGCTGACCCATCCGCACGCCGCCGCGCAGACCCGTGCGTGGGTGGCGCGGAACCTGCCGGCGGCGGAGGTGACCGAGGGCGGGTCGACGGCGGCGGCCGCCGCCGACGTCGCCGACCCGGGCTCGCGGCACGACGCGGCGATCTGTGCCGCGGTGGCGGGGGAGATGTACGGGCTGGTGGCAGCCGCCACCGACATCGCCGACAACCCCGACGCGGTGACCCGGTTCATCCAGGTGAGCCGACCCTGCCCGCCGCCGCCGCGGACCGGTCACGACAAGACCACCCTCATCGTCTACATGCGCGAGGACCGGTCCGGGGCGCTGCTCGAGATCCTGGAGCAGTTCGCGTCCCGCGGCGTCAACCTGTGCCGCATCGAGTCGCGGCCCACCCGGGAGGGGCTCGGCAGCTACTGCTTCTCCATCGATGCCGAGGGCCACGTCGACGACAGCCGCATGGCGGGCACGTTGAAGGGGCTGCACCGTACGTGCAAGCGGGTCGACTACCTGGGGTCGTACGAACGGGCCGACCTGGTGGAGGCCACCGTGTCGAAGGGGCACCGAGAGTCCGACTACGCGAAGGCGGAGGCCTGGTTCAACGGTCTCACGAGAGGGTGAACCGTGTGGATCGACCTGCCGGGCACGGCGAACCTGCGTGACGTCGGCGGGGTGCCGGCGAGGGACGGCCGCACCGTGGCCCGGGGCCGGCTCTACCGGGCCGCGAACCTGCAGCAGCTGCTACCGGAGTCGGTGGCGCGTCTCACCGGTGAGCTGGGCGTCACCGACGTGGTGGACCTGCGCACCGACACCGAGCGGGCCCGGTCGGGGCCAGGCCCGGCCGACGGCCGGGTGCGGGTGCACCGCCACGACCTTCTTCCGCCGGTGCCCGAGCACCTGGCCGACTCGCCGCTCATGCCGTGGCAGCACGGCCCCGAGGAGGCCGACCTCGCCGACACCTACCTGGCCTACCTGCGGGACCGCCCCGACTCCGTGGTCGGGGCGCTGCGGGCGATCGCCGCGGCGGACGGTGCCGCGCTCGTGCACTGCGCGGCCGGCAAGGACCGGACCGGGACGGTCGTCGGTCTCGCCCTGCTGTGCGTCGGGGTGTCGCGCGCCGACGTGGTCGCCGACTACGCCGCCACCAACGAACGTCTCGACGAGCTCACGGCCCTGCTGCTGCAGGACCCGGTCTACGCGGTGAACCCGCGTACGGGCCAGCCGGTGCAGGCCTGGCCCACTCCCGCCCCCGTGTTCGAGAAGTTCCTCGCCGGCATCGACGAGCGGTACGGGGGCCCGCTTCTCTGGCTCGCCGCGCAGGGTTGGACCGGCGCCGACACGGCGCGGCTGGAGGGCTCGCTGCTGGGCTGACCAGGTGCCGGGTAGGAGTGGCGTCGTCCGACAGGCGGTGAGCCCGGCACGTAGGGCGCGCGACCTGAGCGTGGGCGGAGGACCGGGCACGTCCCGCTCCGCGGGCTGAGAGGGGGCATCGGTGGACGTCACGGGTGCGGTGGTGCTGGTCGTCGTCCTGCTGGTGGCGACGCTCGCCGGG
>JBHAES010000242.1:0-3233 GCA_041855725.1 Actinomycetota bacterium | reverse complement strand
GGCCATCGCCAGCTTGATGAGCAGCTGGTCGCGAGGGCTGTCGTCGCGCGCCACGGGGTCGAGCCACCAGTCGGTGACGACCGTACGCCCCAGGGCGGTGAGCTCGTAGCGGATGCGCCCTTCGTCGTCGGCCGGCTCGGCGGTGACGAGGTGGTCACGCTCCAGCCGCTGGAGCGTGGTGTAGATCTGGCCGATGTTGAGCGGCCAGGTGCCACCGGTGCGCTTCTCGAACTCCGCCTTGAGCTGCGCGCCGTAGCGTGGCCCTTCGGTCAGCAGGGCCAGCAGGCCGAGTCGCACGGTCATCGATCACCTCGACATACTCGGTATGTAGCGTTGTGAGCGACTGTATACCGGGTATGTCCAGGAGACAACCCCGCAGGTGGGGGCGGCTGGGACCCGCTGGCAACACACACCAACGGTCGACGTGTCGGCAGGGGAGGTGACAGCCTAGGGAGATGGAGGGGTCCGGCCGGGGTCGGACCCATGCATGTCGACGACGAAAGGCCTACCTGTGAACAGTTCCCTGACCTGGACCGACCTCGACCAGAAGGCCGTCGACACGGCCCGCGTGCTCGCTGCCGACGCAGTCGAGAAGGTCGGCAACGGTCACCCTGGCACCGCCATCTCGCTGGCGCCGGTGGCCTACCTGCTCTACCAGAAGGTCATGACCCACGACCCCGCCGACCCGCTGTGGCTGGGCCGTGACCGGTTCGTCATGTCGGCCGGGCACTCCTCGCTCACCCAGTACGCCCAGCTGTTCCTCGCCGGCTTCGGCCTCGAGGTCGGCGACCTGGAGGCGCTGCGGACGTGGGGCTCCAAGACCCCCGGCCACCCCGAGGTGCACCACACCGCGGGCGTCGAGGTCACCACCGGGCCGCTGGGCACCGGCATCGCCAACGCGGTCGGGTTCGCCATGGCCGCCCGCAAGGAGCGGGAGCTCTACGACCCGACCGCCGCCCCCGGCGAGTCGGTGTTCGACCACTTCGTCTACGCCGTCGCGGGTGACGGCTGCATGCAGGAGGGGGTCGCGGCCGAGGCTTCGTCGCTCGCCGGCACCCAGCAGCTGGGCAACCTCATCGTCATCTACGACGACAACCGCATCTCGATCGAGGGCGACACGGTGATCGCGTTCACCGAGGACGTGCAGGCCCGCTACGACGCGTACGGGTGGCACACCCAGCACGTCGACTTCACCGACGGTGGCACCGGCTACGACGAGAAGGTGCAGGAGCTGTACGACGCCATCGAGGCGGCCAAGCAGGTCACCGACAAGCCCTCGTTCATCAAGGTCACCACCGTGATCGGCTGGCCGCTGCCCACCAAGGCCGGCCACCACTCGGTGCACGGCGCGAAGCTCGGCGGCGACGAGATCGCCGGCCTGAAGCGTGCCCTCGGCTTCGACCCCGAGAAGGCGTTCGAGGTCGACCCGGCCGTGCTCGAGCACACCCGCGCCCAGGCGGCTGAGCGGGCCGCAGCGGCCAAGCGGGCGTGGGAGCCGAGGTTCGCCGCCTGGCGGCAGGCCAACCCCGAGCGGGCCGCGCTGCTCGACCGGGTGCTCGCCAAGCAGCTGCCGGCCGACCTGGTTGACGCCCTGCCGGTGTTCCCCGCCGGCACGAAGAAGTCGACCCGTGCCGCGTCGGGGGACACCCTCACCGCCCTGGGGGCCGTGCTGCCCGAGCTGTGGGGCGGGTCGGCCGACCTCGCCGGCTCCAACAACACCACCATGAAGGGTGCGAAGTCGTTCCTGCCCGAGAGCCGCTCGAGCCACGACTTCCAGGGCGCTCCCAACGGCACCACGCTGCACTTCGGCATCCGTGAGCACGCCATGGGCGGCATCATGAACGCGGTGGCGCTGTCGGGGCTCACCAAGATCTACGGCGCCACGTTCCTGGTGTTCTCCGACTACATGCGCGCGGCGGTGCGGGTGGCCGCGATCTCCGACGCCCCGTCGGTGTTCGTGTGGACCCATGACTCCATCGGCGTCGGCGAGGACGGTCCCACCCACCAGCCGATCGAGCACGTGCCGTCGCTGCGGCTCATCCCCAACCTCGACGTGGTGCGCCCCGGTGACGCCAACGAGGTGGCGGCGGCCTGGGCGCGCATCCTCCAGACGACCGACCGGCCGTCGGCGCTCATCCTCTCGCGCCAGGACCTGGCCGTCTTCGACCGCTCCGAGGGCACCGGCTTCGCCGCCGCCGACGGCGTCGCCAAGGGCGGCTACACCCTGGTCGACGCCTCCGCCGCCCCGCGGGTCGTGCTCGTGGCCACCGGCTCCGAGGTCGAGATCGCGGTCGCGGCCCGCGAGCGGCTCGAGGCCGAGGGGGTGCCGACCCGGGTGGTGTCGATGCCGTGCGTGGAGTGGTGGCGGGCGCAGGACGACGCGTACCGCGCTGAGGTGCTGCCCGCGGGGGTGCCGGTCGTCACGGTCGAGGCCGCCTCGCCCGTCGGCTGGCGCGACGTGGTGGGCTGCGACAGCCGCCAGGTCGGCATCGACCACTTCGGCGCCTCCGCCGCTGCCGGCGTCCTGTTCCGTGAGTTCGGCATCACGGCCGACGCGGTCGTGGCCGCCGCCAAGGAGCTCCTGGGCTGACCTGGTCCGACACGTCGAGGTCCCGTCCGCCGGTAGGTGGGCGGGACCTTGCCGTACGGTGGTCTGGTCGTGACGCCCCTCTAAGGTTAGGCTTGCCTAACTGAATGGCGGCGCCGAGGAGGGTCACGGTGAGGTCCCGAGGTTTCCAGGGCGCGGTGCTGAAGGCGCTGCGCGTGCCCGAGCACCGGCTGGTGGTGACGGCCGTCCGCGACCGGTCGCCGTACACCGAGCTCACGGTGACGTGCCCCACCCTGCTCGGGTCCGGCGGCCCCCACCTTCCCCCCACCGCGTGGCTGCGGATGTGGTTCCCCGAGGGCGACCGTGAGTACCAGCGCGCCTACACCGTGACCGCCGTCGACCGCGAGGCGGCCACGGCCCGGATCCTCGTGCTGCGCCACGACCCCGCCGGGCCGGGGTCGAGATGGGTGCAGCGGGCCGCACCGGGGGATGTGGTGGCTGCCCAGCTGATGGGCGGGGCCGGCTATACCGGGCCCGAGGCGCACGACCGCGCCCTCTTCGTGGGCGACCTGGCCTCGGCCCCCGCGCTGGCCGAGGCGGTCGCCGCCGCACCCGACGGCTGCCAGGTGCGGGCGGTGCTGGTGTGCGACTGCGAGGCGTTCCCGCTGCAGGTCGACGCGGCGCT
>JBHAES010000241.1:0-3068 GCA_041855725.1 Actinomycetota bacterium | reverse complement strand
GGGCGTGCTCACCGTCGTCACCGGCGTCGCCGGCTCCGGCAAGTCTTCTCTGATCCACGGCGCACTCGGGGACGGCGGCGTCGCAAAGCAGGCGAACGGGGCCGAGAATCTGGACGTCATCTTCGTGGACCAGGCCCCCATCAAGGGTTCCCGGCGCTCCAACGTGGCCACCTACACCGGGCTGGCCGACCCGGTGCGCAAGGCGTTCGCGAAGGTGAACGGGGTGAAGCCAGCCCTGTTCAGCGCCAACAGCGCCGGCGCCTGCCAGGCCTGCAACGGGGTGGGCGTGATCTACACCGAGCTGGGGTTCATGGACACGGTGTCGACCACGTGCGAGGCGTGCGAGGGGCGGCGCTACGACGCGTCGGTGCTCGGCTACCGGCTCGCCGGGTACGACATCAGCGAGGTGCTGGCGATGCCCGTACGCCAGGCGCGGGAGCTGTTCGGTGCCGGCGAGGCCCGCACCCCGGCTGCCCACGCGATCCTGACCCGCCTCGACGACGTGGGGCTCGGCTACCTCACGCTCGGCCAGCCGCTCACCACGTTGTCGGGCGGCGAGCGGCAACGGCTGAAGCTGGCGGCCCAGATGTCGGCCAAGGGGCCGGCCACGTACGTGCTCGACGAGCCGACGACCGGGCTGCACCTCGCCGACGTCGACCACCTGCTGGGCCTGCTCGACCGGCTCGTCGACGGCGGCACCTCGGTGATCGTGGTGGAGCACAACCTGGCGGTCATGGCGCACGCCGACTGGCTCATCGACCTGGGCCCCGGCGCCGGCCACGACGGCGGCCGGGTCGTGTTCGAGGGCACTCCCGCCGAGCTGGTGGCCTCGCAGGCCACCCTCACCGGGCAGCACCTGGCCGCGTACGTGGCGGCCTGAGAGCCGCCCGGCCGGGGACCCGGCGGGCGCCTACGCGCCCGCGCGGGCGGCCAGACGGTCGATCGCGGCGGGGAGGTCGGTCTCGCCGACCGACCGGGCCGCCTGGATGCGGGCCTCGTCGGTGAGCGCGCTCCAGTCGTACGTGTGGGTGACGCGGGTGCGCGTGGCGTCGAGCGCCTCCAGCTCCCAGCGCCACAGGTGCCCGGGCCTGGGACCGTCCGCCCACGCGAGGCGCCGGCCCTCCTCGAGCTCGACCACGTGGTCGGTGCGGACGCCGTCACCCTCACGCGTGAGACGCACGTCGCCGACGCGGCGGACCCGGCCGGCGCCACCGCCGTCGTCGGCGTCGCGCCCCTGGGACGGGTCGGCGAGGAGCTCGAAGAGCACGTCGGCGGGGGCGTCGACCTCCCGCGAGGCGGAGACGACCAGCTGGTCGACCATGAGCTCACCCATCCGGTCCCAGCCGTCGCCGGTGACCTGCCGGGACACGATGAACGGGGTCATCCGCAGGTACTGCGGGAACTCCTCGCGCATCTGGGCGAAGTGGTCGGAGCCGACGTGGGCGGCGGCCGCGTCGTCGTCGAACGCCTCGGTCAGCAGGTACGTGGTGGGGTCGTCGACGAGGCGGGCCCACTCGAACCACTTGTTGCCCGGCTCGGCACGGGTGGCCTCGGTGAACGAACGCGAGATCGCCGGCCAGTCGTCGGCGTACTCAGGCTTGAGCGGGAACTTCACGGTGATGCTGATCATGCCGCCAGCCTAGGGACCCGCCGCCGGACGAGGGCCGCCGCCTGGACCGGTCGGCGGGAGAGCGGCCGGTTCACCCGGTCCGCCGGTGGCGCGACGGGGCAGTCACTACCCTGGCGGGGACGGCGAAAGGATGGGTATGCGGCGCTTCGAGCTGGTGGCGGGCACGTCGAGCAAGTTCTGGCAGGTGACCGAGGAGGGCACCGACCTGCACATCTCGTGGGGCCGGCTCGGCACCGACGGCCGCAGCCAGACCACGTCGTTCCCCACCGCCGCCGCGGCCGCCGCAGCCGCGGCGAAGCTGGTCGCCGAGAAGACCGGCAAGGGCTACGTGGAAGTCACTCTCGCACCGGCCGCGGTCGGGTCGGACGCCGACACCGAGGCTCCCGGACCCGCCGCGGCCACCTCCCAGACCGAGACGCCGGCGCCCGCAGCACCCGAGCCAGGGACCACGACCGAGCATCGCCCCGGCGCTCCTCGACCCGCCCCGCACCGGCGCGACGCCGACGACAGCGACGGCACCGGGCCCGCTCCGACGCCACCCGTCGCCCGGGCGGAGGCGGGCGGCTCCGGCGCGACGCCGCCCTGGGAGCCGGTCCCGGCCCCCGAGGCGGACCTGAGCCGGGTGTGGCCGCGGCGGGGCAGGGCCGGTACCCGGGGCCGCCGACCGCCCCGGGAGCGGCCGGTGCTGTGGGCCGAGGCGGTGGGGGAGCGGTGCGACCTCGTGCCCGGCGGCGAGCGGTGGCAGGCGGCCACGCGGGAGCTCCTCGCCGCCCAGCGGTCGCTGACCGAGCCGACGCTGAGCCCCGACGCGCTCGCGGTGGCGGTGCTGGCGCTCGTCGTCGACGACGGGCTGCTCGCCGCACCGTTCATCGCCCACGTACGCGACCGCTACGGCACGGCGGCGCTGGTGACCGCGGTGCTCGCCGCGCTCACCGGGCTCGGCCCCGTCACCACGTACGACGAGCGGGCCCGCCGCTGGCGCACCACGGTCGAGGACGACCCGGACCTGCCTCTGGCGCCCTGGTACCCGTGGGAGCCGGGCAGCGGGTGGATGGGGGTGGGGGCGGTGCTCGCCGAGGTCCCCGACGACGAGTACGAGACGTACGCTGCCTGGGCCCGCGCCGCCTGGCCCAGCCTCAACGACGAGCGCCGGCTGCTGCTCACCCAGCTGTTCTGGGCCGAGACCGACCTCGTCGACGAGCTGGGCCGCGGGCTGCTGGGGGCGTCCGACAAGGAGTCGGCGGCGCTGCTCCACGCCCTCGTCGGCGTGGCGAGGGACCCCGAGGTGCTGGCCGCCGCGACCCGCGCCCGCGGCCGGTACTCGTCGGTGTGGGAGTCGTCCGACTGGTGCGAGCAGGTGCTCGCCGACCACGGCGCCGACGCGGTGGCCCGGCTCGCGCCCGGGGCGAAGGAGGACGAGGCGGGCGAGGCGCTGGCC
>JBHAES010000240.1:0-3028 GCA_041855725.1 Actinomycetota bacterium | reverse complement strand
CTGGCCGGTGTCGCGACCGACCCGTGGCCGGTGACCGAGGTCGCGCTGGTGCGCTCGCACCTGGGCGCCGGGGGCGCACGTTACGAGGTGCGCGAGCGCCTCCCGCTCGGCGACGCCTGAGGCAGGCGTCCTGCCCGGGGGAGCGTGGCGGCTTGCCGTACCGGGCGCCCGGGGCGAGACTGCCCAGGTGACCGCTGACGCCCTGCTCCGCCGGATCCGCGACGGCGTGATCGGCGACGACCAGGTGATGACCACCCCGTACGGGCCGCGCCGCATCACCTACGCCGACTACACCGCCTCCGGACGTGCCCTCGACTTCGTGGAGGACTTCATCCGCCGCGAGGTGCTGCCGCGCTACGCCAACACCCACACCGAGGCGTCGGGTACCGGGTTGCAGACCACCCGGCTGCGGGAGGAGGCGCGGCGCATCATCCGTGACGCGGTCGGCGGCGACGACTCGGTGGCGGTGATCTTCGCCGGGTCGGGCTGCACGGGGGCGGTCACCAAGCTCGTGGGGATCCTGGGGCTGCGCATCCCGAGCCGGCTCGACGACCGCTACGACCTGAGCGGCCAGATCCCGGCGCACGAGCGGCCGGTGGTGCTCATCGGGCCGTTCGAGCACCACTCCAACGAGCTGGTGTGGCGCGAGTCGGTCGCCGACGTGGTGACGATCCGCGAGGACGCCGACGGGCACATCGACGTGGCGCACCTGCGCTCCGAGCTGGAGCGCCACGCCGACCGGCCGCTGCTCATCGGTTCGTTCTCGGCGGCGTCCAACGTGACCGGCATCCGCAGCGACGTGCACGGCATCGCGACGGTGCTCCACGAGTACGGCGCCCTGTCGCTGTGGGACTACGCCGCCTGCGCCCCGTACGTGACGATCGACATGCGCGCCGACGACGACCCGGGACGCCTCGACGCCGTGTTCCTGTCGCCGCACAAGCTCATCGGCGGGCCGGGCACCCCCGGCGTCCTCGCCGTGCGCACCTCGCTGCTCACCAACCGGGTGCCCGACAGCCCCGGCGGCGGCACCGTGATGTACGTCAACGAGTCCGACCACCGCTACCTCGCCGACCCGATCCACCGCGAGGAGGGCGGGACGCCGGCGATCATCGAGTCGATCCGGGCGGGCCTGGTGTTCCAGCTGAAGGCGGCGGTGGGCGTCGAGACGATCGCCCGCCGCGAGGCCGAGCTGCTCGACCGGGCCGTCACCGCGTGGCACGCCGAGCCGGCCATCGAGATCCTCGGCAACCTCGCCGCCGAGCGGCTGTCGATCGTGTCGTTCGTCGTCCGCGCCCCGAGCGGCGCCTACCTGCACCACAACTACGTGGTCGCGCTGCTCAACGACCTGTTCGGCATCCAGACCCGCGGCGGCTGCTCGTGCGCGGGCCCGTACGGCCACCGGCTGCTGCACATCGACGAGGAGCACTCGCGCCGCTACGAGCGCCAGATCGCCGACGGCTGCGAGGGCATCAAGCCCGGCTGGGTGCGGGTCAACTTCAACTACTTCGTCGCCGACGAGGTGGCCGACTACGTGATCGAGGCGGTCCGCATCGTCGCCCGCGACGGGTGGCGGCTGCTCGGCGACTACGACTTCGACGCCGCCAGCGGCCTGTGGCGCCACAAGGCCGGTGCGGTCGAGCCGCCGCTGCGGCTGGCCGACGTCTCGTACGCCGACGGCACGATGACCTACCCGGCGCACGACACGACCGCGCCCGTCGAGGCGCTCGCCGGCTACCTCGACGAGGCCCGCCGGATCCTCGCCGCCGCCGACACGTCCGGGCTGGGCGACCCGGCGCGGGTGTCGGCGGACTTCGACGCGCTGCGCTGGTTCGAGCTGCCCGCGGTGACCGTGCCGTGTCCGGTGGGGGAGGAGCCGCTGCGCCGCTGACCGAGGGCGCCCAGCCGGCCGGGTCGGACCACGGTCGCAGCGATGATGAGAGCCCTGCCACCGTGGTGGCAGCGCGGCCCGCCCGAGCGGTAGACATGGGTCGTCGGCCCGGGAGCCCGGGCCCACGACAGACTGAGGCCCCGTGTGCACCCCGTACGGGCGCAGCAACCACATATGAGCAGGCGACGGCCGGTCGGGACCCCGACCGGCCGTGCTGTGCAGCGCTGCCCCCTCAGGTGGGGAGCCGCTTGCGGTTGCGGGCCGCCCCGTGTCGGGATAGCATTGACGTATTCTGCCCCGTCATCCTCCCGGATTGGCGGGGTTTTTCACGTGAGCGAGGTACCCATGGACCGCGTCGCTGTCTTCTTCGACTACGAGAACGTCAGCGGTTGGGCGAGGCGCTGCTTCCGGACGGTGGACGGACACATCTGGCCCAAGGCCACAGCCGAGTTGCTCGTGAGCCGTCGCCGCCGCCCCAGCGAACTCGTCGAGACCCGCGTCTATCGCGGTCGCCCCAACCCGACACGACAGTCCGTCTCCGCCCGGGCCAACGACCGTCAGACTGCCGACTGGGAGGCAACGGGCGTCACCGTGGTGCGTCGCAACCTCCAGTATCCGCCTCAGTGGCCTGACGTCCCCGCCTCGGAGAAGGGGATCGACGTTGCTCTCGCCGTCGACCTCGTCAGGTTCGCCATGAACGGCGCCATCGACGCCGCGATCGTCTTCACCAGCGACATGGACATCCTCCCAGCCATCGAACTCGTCAACCGTGACACCCCTTGCCACGTCGAGGTCGCCTGCTGGAGCGGAGGCCGTCGGCTTAGGATCGGCCATACCCAGGCGCCCTGGTGCCACTTCCTCGGCGAGAGCGACTTCCTTCGCGTCCAGGATCAGACGGACTACACAGACCCGAGCCTCGCCAGCCGGTGACCCTCTTCCCGCCGGGGCACCAGCTCCCTCGCAACGGCCGGTCGGGACCCCGACCGGCCGTGCTGTGCTGGTCGTAGGGTCAGTCGAGCTCGGCGCGGGAGAACAGGTCGATCGCGACCGCCCGGTCCTGGCAGGCGGCGTGGAAGGTGCGCGCGAACCTGGCCAGGGCCTCGGTGTCGGTGGCGTACGCGGTGAACATGCTGCCCT